>JBEVOM010000019.1:0-26443 GCA_040507575.1 Ilumatobacteraceae bacterium | reverse complement strand
CCGCTGACCGGCTACGAGTTGTCGGATGGAACGCTGCGCTTCATATGCCTCGCAGCTGCACTCCTCAGCCCTCGACCACCCGAGTTGCTGGTGCTCAACGAACCCGAGACCCTCCGACGGTTCCACCTCCACCGTCGTCGACTGCAGCGCGGCCCGAACCACGCGGAAGCCAACACGCCACACGGCCACGGCATCCGAATGATTCGAGCCGCCCAATGGCCAGCACTGGCTGACACCCGATCTGCCACCGTCGCCGAACCTCAATCGTGCCGTCGTACGAGACGTGCGTACGGATGAGTTCGTGTCCTGCGGTGGGTCTCTCTCTCCGTGGACTACACGATCAGCCTGGCCACCTCCGACAGGCGCCGCTCGCTCGCCTTCTACCGCGACGGGCTTGGACTTGAAGCCTTCGGTCCGCTCGCCGACGACGGAGTCCCCGAGCCGCTTCAGCTCCGCCTCGCGTCGAGCGTGAGCCTGATGCTCATCCCCACCGGCGGGTTCGGCTGGGTCGCCGGTGAGGACCGCGTGGCCCCGCCGGGCTTCAACGAATGCGTGGTCTCCGTCTATGCCCCTGACGAGGACGCCGTGCAGGCGCGCTACGAGGCAGCCATCGCCGCCGGAGCGACCACCGTCTACGAGCCCTCGCAGCAGGAGTGGAGCGCCTTCGCAGCCCAAGTCGCCGACCCCGACGGGCACCTCTGGATGATCCTGGTCGCGCCGCCCGACTGGATCGACTGATGGCGACCCTCAGCAGATCTCAGACGTGCGACCGGGCACAACGTGTCCCCGAACGCCGCAGACCTGGACGAGCAGCGTCTCGTCCAGGTCTTCCCGCAGTCGCATCAACTCGCCGACGCGGAGGGGGTCACCCTGGTGCTGCCGCACGCGCATTGATCGGCGTCGTACCACTCGGTTCGACAGGGGGCGGTCCCGTTCACCAGCGGTGGGCCACATCGATCACCAGCCGCGAGCCGGCCCCGGGGCCGGCAAGGACGAACACACGGAACGGCAGTCGGGCTCGGACACCAACGGCCACTTGGGTCAGCCCTTCTTGAGATTCCGCCCATCGCACCTGGCGAAGGGTGTCAAACCCCGTCACGTTGACCAGCTCTGCCCGCCCTGCCCGGGGGTAGGTGGGCTGGCCGTTCTGGTCGTGGTCCGTGGCCCCGGCGATCACCGAGAGGAACGCCCCGCCGCGCACCGGAATCGGATCGCCAGTGGCGAGCCCGGTGACCCCGGGCACGTACTCCACGCGAGATTCCTGCACCGGGCCGCGTACGTCGATCACGAGCCGGTCGAAGCATCGATGGCGGCCAGCGCGGATGTCGAACAACGGCGGACCGGGCAGCGGGATCCCACCTTTGGAAAGCGACCCCCAGATCACCTCGCACGGCGACTCCTCTGCGGCCGCGGGCGCACCGACCGTCATCAAGGTCATCATCACCACCACCGCCAAGACGCCACGAAACTTCATGCCTCGCCCTCCACGCCGACGATGCGCTCCTCTTTTGCACGCGTCAACCGTCAATCCGATAACGACGCCGGCATCTCCGCGGCCCGCCTCGAACGCCGGTGCGGTCCAGCGGGTTCAGCCTGGCCGCCAGCTCCTGCTCTAGCCTCGGAGCATGCTGCTCGACGGTGTGAACCACGTGGCTGTGCTGACTCGCGACACCGAGCGGCTGTCGCGCTTCTACACCCAGATCTTCGACGCGCCTCCGGCGCGCACGATCGAGCAGCAGCCGGGCTTCAAGCTGTCGCTCATCGACATCGGCGCTGGGCGTGAGTTGAATGTGTTCGAGATCGATGGCAATGCTGAGGTTGAGCGCCAGACGCCGATGTTCGGTCGCGGCCGTCTCGATCATGTGGGGCTTCAGGCCACCTCGATCGAGGCGTTTGAGGAGATCCGGCGGCGACTCATGGCGTGCGGCGCAGCAGACGACTTCGTCACCGACTTCGGGCCGGTCTTCTCATTGTTCTTCACCGACCCCGACGGTCTGGAGGGCGAGGTCCTCGTCGCGAATCCCGACGCCGCCCCAGGCGTCTCTCACCCGCCCGGCACGCGCGCGGAGCGCTTCCGCTGGATCATCTCCAACGGCGAGGGTGGCGGCGCCTCAGGTTGATCGGATGCGGGAGCACAGCCGCTGGAGCGGTCGACTGGCGTTCCACGCAGCGCAGGGGCCGGTGCGCCCGGCCCGAGGGGGTCTGCTCCGGCAGCGCATGGCTGGGACGGACAGAGCGCCAGGCACGCCCGGACCGTCCTGATCCGGGCGTACGGCAGGGTTCGGAGGGCGCATGTTCGCGCCCATCGCGTGCGGTGTGTTCCGGCTCGGTCACGTGCGCGCGGTCAGTCAGCCCGGCAGTAGCCAGTTCGGCGAGGCGGCGTACGATCGCCTCAGACCCGAGCGGCTCAGCAGTGCATTCCGCTCTCAGACGACCGAGGGCGAGAGCGAGGAAGACAATGGCGGGAGTGCTCGACGGCATCCGAGTGGTCGACCTGACGATGTGGGCGTTCGTGCCGGTCGCCGGGGGCGTCCTGGCGCATTGGGGCGCCGACGTCATCAAGATCGAGAACCCCGGCGCGCCGGACCCCAGCCGCCTCCTCGGTGGCACCCTCGAACCGGGCGGCGCCAGCCGGTCGTTCAAGAACTACAACCGGGGCAAGCGGGCGATCGCCGTCGACCTGGCGACGGACGAGGGCCGGGAGATCCTCTACAAGCTCGTCGACACGGCTGACGTCTTCCTCACGAGCTACCTCCCCGCGGTGCGCAGGAAGCTCGGCGTCGACGTCGAGCAGATCCGGGCCCGCAACCCCGACATCGTCTACGCGAAGGGCACCGGGCTCGGTCCGCTCGGCGCGGAGTCGGAGCGTCGGGGGTTCGACGCGGCCATCTGGTGGTCACGCGGGTCCCTCGCCTACACAGCCATGGAGGTCTCGGGGGCCACGACGCCGACAGCAATGATCGGCCACGGCGACACCATGTCGGGGTTGGGGCTGGCCGGTGGCATCTGCGCCGGCCTGCTCCAGCGCGCCCTCACCGGCGTGGCCCCGGTCGTCGACGGCTCGCTGCTCGCCACCGCCGTCTGGTTCAACCATCAGCCGATCATCGCCGGGAGCCCGGGGCTTCCCGTCGGGACGCCTCTGTACCCCGGGGTGTCCCCGGTCCGGGGGGCCACCATGAGCCACTACAAGACGAAGGACGACAGGTTCGTCAGCCTCGTGTTCGTCAACGACCCCGACGACTGGTGGGCCGACCTGTGTGGGTGCCTGGGCCGGGCCGAGATGGCCACGGATCCCACGTTCGCCACGAGCGCCGCCCGCGCCGAACATGCGGCCGAGGCGACCGCCATCCTCGCCGAGACGTTCGCCGCCATGACCCTCGACGAGGCCAAGCAGGTGCTCGCACCGGCCATCGGCGTGTGGGCGCCCGTGCAGGCGCCGCGCGAGATCCACGAGGACCCGCAGGTGCTCGCCAACCGTTTCGTGCAGTCCGTCGACTATCCCGAGGGCACGCTCAACATCCCCTCGCCGCCGATCCTGTTCGACCTCGACGCCGGGGAGCTGAAGCGCGCTCCCGACTTCGGCGAGCACACCGACGAGGTCCTGGGCGAGCTCGGCTTCGGCACGGACGAGATCGCGTCGTACCGCAGCGCCGGCATCGTCACGTAACACGCGCGGCATGATTGCGTCGGTGTCGCGGTTGTGGCGTGTTCCCAGCTGGTCGCACCGGGCGAACCCGTCCGCCGCACGCCTCGGCGCGGTCGGCGCGGTCGTCGCGTTCATCGGGATCGCGCTGATGTTCGCGTTCGAGCAGCCACCGTTCGCGCCTCCTGACGAGACCGCCCACCTCGGTTACGCACACGAGATCGCCGATCTCGACCTTCCCGAGGTCACGGAACCGGCCGACGTCCCCAGCAGGGCCGTGCAATGGCAGGCCGAGCTCGCGTCGCGACGTGACGACCGCTACCGGGACGTCTGGGTGGCCAACCACCCACCGCTGTTCTACGTGCTCACGGCGCCATTGATCTGGTTGTCGAACGTGATGGATCGCGCCGACGGCGGTCTGATGTTCCTCCGGCTGGCCAACGTGACGTTTGCCGCGGTGGGTGTCGGCCTGACCTACCTCCTCGGACGAGACCTGAGCGGAGGCGTGCGCAGGATCGGCGTCGCGGCGGCGGCGATCGCCGCGTTCGTGCCGCAGGGCCATGCGCTCTTCTCCGAGGCCATGAACGACGGACTCGGCTTCGCCGCCGCGACCGCAGTGGTCTGGGCCGCCGTCCGGTGCATCGGGGGGCGCTCCGGCAACTGGGGAGCGCGGGATCTCGCCCTGCTGAGCGTCGCCGCCGCCGTGTGCGCCGGAGCACGCAGCACGACGCTGCTCGTCGCCGTCGTCACCGTGGCGTGGGTTGCCGTCACCCGGTTCCACCGAACGAGCGGTTCGACGCCCCGTCGACTGTCAGCGGCCGCCGTGGTCGCGGCCGTTGGGCTTCTTCCCGCGGCTGTGCTCTTCGGCTGGTTCTACGTCCGCAACTGGTCCCTGTACGGCGACCTCGCCGGATCCCGATTCCTGCTCGACCGGTTCGGCCGCAGCTCTCGCGGCTCGTTGCTCGACGTGCTCTCGTGGGGGCACCTGTGGGTCGACCTCTATCACAAGCTGATGTCGCCGTCGCCGACGTTCACGGTGCACGCGCCACCAGGCGTGAACCCGGCGCTGCTGCTCGCCGTCGCCGGGGTCGTGGTGGTCGCCGTGATCGGCCGCACCGGCGACGTCGCCGATCCCGCAGCCAGGTCGCCGTTCAGGCGGTCGGCGCTGGCGCTGTGCGTGGCGATCGTGGTCGTCGTCATCGTCACGGTCGCCCAGCACGTCTCCGGTGGGGGCAGCCGCTACGCCCGCTACTTGCTGCCGGCACTCGGTGTGGCAGCGGCGCTGGCGGCCATCGGCTTCGACCGGCTGCTGCGCCGGGCGCTGCCTGCGGTGGCCGTCGTCCTGATGGCGTTCTGGGCGCTGCGCAACGTCCCGTCCGGCATCGACCCGTCCCGCGAGCGTCGCCGACGCGACGGCGGCGCGGCCATGCCGGACGTGCTCCAGGTGCTGCCGGCGAGCCCATGGCTGCGCAGCGCAGCCGTCGTGCTCGTCATCGCCGGGTGCACGGCACTCGCCGTCTCACTCGCGGCGGCCGTGACTGCGCGCCCAGGCTCAGCACCTGCGACGAAGCACGGGTCTCAGGAGGAATAGGCCGGCAGGCGCGGCCCGCCACGTGGATGTCAGCGCGACCGGAGCGTCAGATGGACGTCGTCGCCGACCGCCACGGAGCCCTCCAGGCCGGCGCCTCCCAGCGCTCGGTGACGTAGATGCGCTCGGTCGCGACCCGGTCGCCCTGGAACTCGAGCACGGCGATGCCGAGCATCGGCGGGCCGTCGGCGTAGCTGACCGTCAACTCGCGCACCCACACGTCGCCCGACCCGCTGATGCGGCGGACGTCGAAACGCACGTCCGAGGGGTACTGTTCTCGCCACTCCTTGAAGTTGGCGAGGCCCTCGAAGCGCTCGCCGGACTGAGGGAACTCGAGCACGGCGTCGTCATGGTAGATGGCGTGTGCGCCGTCGCTGTCGCCTGCGACGAGATGAGCCAACGCGTGCTCGATGGCCACCCTCCGGGTGCCGTCCTGGACCGTCATGCGCGCCATGGTGACGGATCGCGTGCACCGAGGCTTGGAGATGGCCTGGAGATCCGCCGTCGATCGGGGCGGGTTCTGAGGCGGACGGCGGTTCAGAGATGGCCGAGCTCGACGAGGTGCTGGCCTTCGGGCACCTCGGCGAGCCCTACTTCCGAGCCAGTTGGGGCAGCAACGTCGTCGGACTGCTCCTCGACGACCAGACGGACTGGGACGGGCTCGCCGAGCTGCTGACCGACTCCTCGGGCCTCCAGGCCCCAGCCCACCTCGCCGCTCAGGTCCCACGGCCGGGCTGACGGCGACCCGGTCAGCCGAGGGTGCACCGCATCCTCAGCTCGTCCAGGTCCGGATCCGACGGCAGTGGCTGATGCTCGCCGGTCGCGCGGAAACCTGCGGCTTCGTACAACCTCACTGCCCGGTCGTTGCCGCGCGTGACCCAGAGGTCGACGGTCGCCGCGTCGGTCTCGCGTGCCCAGCCGATCACCGCACCGACCAACGTGCGGGCGATCCCCGCTCGGCGGAAGGGCGGCGCGACCCACATCGAGACGAGCTCGATCGCCGACCCGGCGGGGTCGGGCCGGAACCCGCCGACGATCCCGACGACCGACTGGTCGGCGACGGCCAGGTACGTGCTGCTGTGCGTCCCGGACGCCCCGCGCGCAGCTCGTGCCGCCCAGTGCCCGTCCGGTTGGTCGATCTCAGCGGTGAGGGTCGAGCCGAACGCCGACGGTGACTCGATCAGCGCGGCGAGCCGGACCGCCTTCAGGACCGGACCGTCGTCGGCCCGGACCCGTCGCACGCTGACATCCACGCTCGCAGTCTCGTCGCTGCCTCGACCCTGCGTCGAGCCACCCGCTCGACCCGACGCCTCCGTCGTCAGGCCACGAACCCCCGCATCGACGCGATCTCCGCGTCCTGATGGACGACGGTCACACGGGTCGGCCCGAGCAGGCTCTGGTGCACCTTGGCTGCCAGCGCGGAGCCGTCAGGCAGGGTGGTCCGCAACGTGAAGTCACCGGCAGCGGCCGCGGTGTCGGCCTCGATGCCGTCGAGCGACAGCGACCAGTGGGCGTGGACGAGGCCTGTCGTCGCCGTGATGGCCACGTCGTGACCAGCGACGTCGACGCGATGATCGTCACGGAAAGGGTCCATGCCGAAGCCTGCCCAGATCGTCCCCCGCTCATGCCAGCGGATCCGAGCGGCACAACGGCGGCGAACCGGGGCGCCGGCCGTGACGTACCCCGCTCACCGAGGGTCGGTCGGTTCCGACTCCACCACATGAAGGGCGGCGGACCATGGCACAGGATGTCAACTTCGACAACAGCGGTGAGGAGTTCAACATCGCGCTCACCTCGTCCGGTGAGCTCAACTTCCTCGCCAACGACAAGAACGGCGCCGGCAACCGTCGCATGGTGATCCGCGACGACGCCGACGAGGTCGGCTTCGACGGCCGCATCACAGTCGATCAGCAGGTCGAGATCGGCGGGGACGGAGCGTTCGGGTCACTCCAGCTCAAGTCGGACAACGGCGCGAACACCGTCTTCGTCGGCTCGTCGGCGTTCGACGCCACGATGTTGATCGGCACCAACGGCCACGACGGCCGCATCCAGCTGTTCGACGACCGCGGCGTCGCCACCGTCGACCTGCGCGCCGACAGCGCCATCGTCACCGTCGGTGCCGACGGCCAGGACGGCGACGTCACGATCCTGGACAGCGACGGGCGGGCCGCCATCCAGATGGACGGTCAGATCGCACAGCTCAAGCTGCTGCACGACAGCCAGACGACGATCCGCCTCGATGGCCAGCTGGGCTACGTCACCGTCGGAGCCGACGGCGAGGACGGCACCATCGACCTCGTCGACGACGCCGGCAACATCACGATCCGCCTGTCCGGACAGTCCGGCACCATCGAGTTCCGCGACAGCAACGGGAACGTCACGCTGACCCTCCCCTGACCGGACAGCTCCACGATCGGCTGCCGCCCAGTGCCCGACCGGGCGGCAGCCGGTCGTGGTCGACACCCTCCACCGGCGCGTGGGACGGGTGGCCTGCGCGGACGTGGGCACGCGTCACGTCACGACACACTTGGCTCATGCTCCGAGTGACCGACGCTCATCGCCGGGCCCGGATCGCCCGCCGTCACGGCCTGAACCCGGACCATCGGTATTGCAGCATCGAGGCCGCCACGACGGCGATGACCGCGCTGCACGCCACCGAGCCGGCGACGCCGCACCTCGCCCTGCGCGCCCGCGTGCGCGAGATCTCCGTCGAGGACGTCGAGGCAGCGCTCTACGACACGCGGTCGCTGGTCAAGCCGATGGCGATGCGGCGGACCCTGTTCGTCGTCACTCGTGGCCTGCTCCCCGCGGTCGTGGGAAGTGCCGGGCGACGCGTCGCCGAGGCCGAACGCCGCCGGCTCGCCAAGGAGACGGGGGCGCTGCAGGAGCAGCTGGGCGCGGATTGGATCGCCGCGGCATCGGATCAGATCGTGGATCGTCTGACCGGGACGGAGCTCTCGGCGCGAGCGCTGCGCGACACGCTCCCCCACCTCGGCGGGACGTTCACCGCTGCGCCCGGGACGAAGTGGTCGGCGGAGGTGTGGACGATGTCGCGACTCCTCACGATCCTGGCCGCCGCCGGAGTCGTCGTGCGAGGGCACAACGCCGGGCACTGGCGGATCTCCCGACCGATGTGGACGTCGATGGCCGACTGGCTCGGCGAGGAGATGACGCCGACCGCATCCGAGCGCGGCTATGCCGAGGTCGTCCGGCACTGGCTCTGGACGTTCGGCCCGGGGACGGAGGCCGACCTCGTGTGGTGGCTCGGGGCCACGAAGACCGCAGTCCGCAGAGCGCTGTCAGATGTCGAGGCGGTCCCGGTCATGCTGGAGAGCGGGTCGACCGGGTGGGTGCTGCCCGCCGACACGGCCGACCTGGAGGTGCCAGCCGAGATCGAGCCGTGGGTGGCGCTGCTGCCGACGCTCGATCCGACGACGATGGGTTGGCGGGATCGAGCGTTCTACCTCGACGGGGTGCACACGCCGCACCTGTTCGACTCGGCGGGCAACGCCGGAACCACCGTGTGGGTGAACGGGCGGATCGTCGGGTGCTGGGTTCAGGATGACGCCGAGCGGGTCCGGCCCGTGCTCGTCGCGGAGATCTCGCGAGGCGCGCAGCGTCTGCTGGACGTCGAGGCGGCCCGCCTCGACGAGTTCCTGCGGGGCGAGCACATCACCAACGTGTACGCCTCTCCGATGACGAAGCGGCAACGGATCGGCTGAAGCTCACCGCCGGCAGGAGCGCGAATGGCTCACACGCGGCGGCGCAGGGCGCGTACCGAGAGCGGGGCGAAGACCGCGGCGATCGCGACCGCCCAGATCAGCGAGAGGACGACGGGCCGAGCGACCGGTCCTTCGACCATCAGCCCTCGGGCCGCATCGCTGAGGATGGTGACCGGGTTGGCCTTGACGACGGGCTGCAACCAGCCCGGCATCGTGTCGATCGGCACGAAGACCGCGCTGAGGAACGTCACCGGGAACAACGCGGTGAAGCCGAACAGCTGCACCTTCTCCGGGTCCGGCGCCAGGACGCCCACCAGGACGGTGACCCACGAGAAGCAGAGGGCGAAGAACATGATCAGCACGAACGCGGCGGCCAGACCGGCGACCGAGGTGCCGAGGCGGAACCCGAGGATGAACCCGACGACCAGCAGGAGGAAGATCGACCACGCCTGCTTCACCATGTCGGCGAGGATGCGCCCGCTCAGCGGTGCCCAACGGGCGATCGGCAACGATCGGAGCCGGTCGAAGACGCCCTTCGTGATGTCCGTGTTCAAGCCCTGGCCGACGTACATCGTCACGAAGAACATGTTCATGACGATGATGCCGGGCAGCGCGTATTGCAGGTACTCGGTCGGGGAGTCGGCGATCGCACCGCCGAACACGTACGTGAACAGCAGCACGAAGATGATCGGCTGGATGCTGAAATCACCCAGCTCCCAGGGGTTGTGCCGGATCTGGATGAGCGTCCGCCAGGCCAGCGTCAGCGTCTGCTGGAGGCCCTCGACCGGGGTCACGCGCACGCGCGCCTTGATGTCCGGCGGCGGCGTCGGCGACGGAGTGCTGCCCGTGTGCAGCGAGCTGTCTGTGGTGGTCATGCCGAGACCCCTTCGTTGTCGAGCTCGTCATCGGGTTCTTCGGCTCGGTGGCCGGTCAACGTCAAGAAGACCTCGGCGAGGCTCGCGCGGCGCTGGGTCAGCTCGTCGAGGATGACACCCTCGTCGTCGAGCCGCCGCACGACGGCAGGGACAAGCGCCGGATCGCTGACGGCCGCGGTGACCCGCTCGCCCTGCACCTCCGGCTCGACCTTCGCCAGCTCCCGCACCACCGCCATCACGACGTCGAGGTGCTCGGCGCGCGCTGGTCGCACGACCAGCGACTGCGCACCGATCTGCGACTTCAGTTGATCCGGTGACCCGGTCGCGATCACCCGGCCGTGGTCGATCACCACCAGGTCGTCGGCGAGCTCGTCGGCCTCGTCGAGGTATTGCGTGGTGAGCAGCACCGTCACGCCGTCCGCCACCAGGAGCCGGACGAGGTCCCACATGTCCAGCCGCGCCACCGGATCGAGACCGGTCGTGGGCTCGTCCAGGAACAGGATGCGTGGGTGGCCGACGAGGCTGGCGGCGAGGTCGAGCCGTCGCCGCATGCCGCCCGAGTAGGTCTTCGTAGCCCGGTCGGCGGCGTCGTCGAGACGGAACTCCCGCAGCAGATCCCGGGCCCGCACCCGTGCCTGGTCGCGCGGGATCCCGACCAGCCTGGCGATCAGCACCAGGTTCTCGGTTCCTGTCAGCGTCTCGTCGACCGACGCGTACTGGCCGGTGAGCCCGATCAGCTGCCGGACCTGGTGGGCCTGCCGGACGACGTCGAAGCCGCCGACGGTCGCCCGCCCCCCGTCAGGGGCCAGCAGCGTGGCCAGGACCCGTACGGCCGTGGTCTTGCCGGCGCCGTTCGGACCGAGCAGCCCGAGAACGGTGCCGGTCGGGACCGTCAGGTCGATGCCGGCCAGAGCCGTCGTCTCGCCGAAACGTTTGACCAGGCCTTCGGCCTCGATCGCATGCGTCATGGTTCCTCCGTGCTCGGCGACACCTCGACGCTACGACCTCCACGAAGGTCGAGGGCGAGGTCTTTCCCGTTCCGACTCGTCCAGCTCTGCGAACTCATCGGGCACCGGGTCCCCGCGTGCACGCGACAGGTCGGGCGGTGGCTGCGCCGGGCGACGGGCGCGGCGACGGCGCCGAGGAGCGTGAGCATCGACGCGGTACGTCCGAACCCCCGACGAACCGCACGTGTCGCACACCGGGAGGCACGAGCCCGGCTCCCGTGCGAGGCTTGCGGAGTGGCGGGACTGGGCCGACGTTCGGGATCCTGAGGGCGACGCTCCGTGGTCCTGCCTCACCTCCTCGAGGGCGAGACGGTCGAGGACGTCCAGCGCACGACGCTGTCCGTCGACGCGCTCGGGCGGTTCGTGTGCAGCACCTGGCAGGAGGCGACGGGACACGGAGGGCCACCCTTCTCGACCGTGATCGTCGGCGCCGGGATGTACGGGGCGTACCTCGCCGCCAAGTTGTTCCGCCAGGACGCGGCGGCCCGGATCCTGGTCCTCGAGGCCGGGCCGTTCCTCGTCTCCGAGCACGTCCAGAACATCGGGCCGATCGGCCTCGGTGTGCCGGCGGCCGTTGCGCCCGGATCCGATCCGGGCGTCGCCCGTGAGGTCGTCTGGGGATTGCCGTGGCGCGGCAACGTCGAGTTCCCCGGCCTCGCCTACTGCGTGGGCGGCAAATCGCTCTACTGGGGCGGGTGGTGCCCGAGGCTGACCCCGGCCGACCTGTCGCACTGGCCGGCGGCGGTGGCCAGTGACGTCGACGATGCGTACCTGCGCGTCGAGAGCGAGACGGGGGTCGTGCCGGGAACGGACTTCATCAGCGGCCCGCTGTACGACAACCTGCGGAACCGTCTCGTCGCCGCGGCCGGCAGCACTCCGAACATCGAGACGTCCATCGGGGACACCGGGGTGCAGAGCCCACCCTTGGCGGTCCAAGGGGACTCGCCGGACTCCGGGCTGTTCAGCTTCGACAAGTACTCGAGCGTCCCGCTGCTCGTCCACGCGGTCCGCGAGGACGTCGCCGCGTCGGACGGGAACGATGCCAACCGGCGCCTCTTCGTCGTTCCGCTCGCCCACGTCGTCAAGCTCCACACCAGCGGCGACCGCGTCGACACCCTCGAGGTCGACGTCAGCGGCCAACGCAGGTGGCTGCCGGTCACACCGGGCGGTGCGATCGTGCTCGCCGCCAGCGCGGTGGAGAGCACTCGGCTGGCACTGCACTCGTTTCCGACCCCTCTGATGGGGCGCAACCTGATGGCGCACGTCCGCTCCGACTTCACCGTGCGGATCCGGACCTCGGCGCTCGCCGTGTCGGCGGCACCGGTGCGGACCGCGGCGCACCTCGTGCGCGGCGTGGCACCGACCGGCCGGTTCCACCTCCAGATCACTGCGTCCACGAGCCGGGGCGGGTCCGACGAGCTGTTGTACCGGATGGTCCCCGACCTGGACCTGCTCGAGCGTCACCTCGCCAATGACGACCCGGAGTGGGTCACGATCACGCTGCGCGGCGTCGGCGAGATGCACGGCGACCGGACCTCCGCCGTGCCGGCATCGCCCGGGAGCTGGATCGATCTCAGCCCGTTCGAGCAGGACGAGTACGGGGTCCCCCGCGCGTTCGTCCGGCTGGTCCTGGGCGCCCAGGACCGCGAGACGTGGCGGGTGATGGACGAGACGGCCGTCTCGATCGCGCAGACCGTCGCCGGCGCGGCGACCGACATCGAGTACCTGTACGACGGGGCGTGGCGATCGGCGCCCTTCCCGACCGGTCGAGCGTTCCCGGAGTGGCACCGCGGACTCGGATCGACCTATCACGAATCCGGCACCCTGTGGATGGGCGACGACGCCGGGACATCGGTGACCGACACGACGGGCCGCTTCCACCACCTCAGCAACGCCTACGCCTGCGACCAGTCGCTGTTCCCCACGGTGGGCTCGGTCAACCCGGTGTTGACGGGGCTCGTCCTCTCCCGGCGCCTCGCCGACCATCTCGCCACCTGACCACGTGACGCCGTGATCCGGTTGGCCGGGCCGGGGCGCGTGCCGTGGCGGATCGTGCCGTGGGAGGTCCGTGCCCTGGTGATCCTTGCCCCGGGTACGCCTGATGCGCGAAGTTAGGTGTCCCTAACCATTGGAGTTGCGAGCATGGTCACGATCGACAAGGAGCTTTCCCGCTCGTCCTCCTCCGACGAGGAGGACGTGGCACCCACCGTTGCCCGTCGGCGACGGATCCGTCGCCTCTTCATGCGGCCCCGCCACCTCGTCGTCACGGTCCATCGCTGGACCTCGATCGCGCTGCTGGGCTGGCTGCTCATCGTCTCGGTGACCGGCGCGTGGCTGGTGTTCCACAACACGTTCGAGGGTTGGCTCAACCCGGGCCGGTTCGACGCCACCGAGGGTGACATCGGTCCGCAGGCGGCCGTCGACGCCGCGGTGGCCGCGGCCGGGGACGGAGCCGAGATGACCTTCCTGACCCTGCCGAACAACGGACGAGGCGTCTATCAGGCGTTCGTCGAGATCCCGGTCGAGGGGGCTCCGGCGCCCGCCGAGGGCGAGGAGCCACTCCACGAGCACGTCACGTACTTCGTCGATCCGGGCAGTGGCGAGGTCACCGATCGGGCGAACGATTCCGAAGGCATCAGCTGGTGGCTGTACCGGGGGCACATGTACCTCTGGCAGGACTGGGGCCCGTTCGGTGCGTTCGACCCAGAGACCGGATGGTGCACCGCGAACGCCGATGGCGTCGAACCGGGTGGCGTGACGGGTGTCGTCTGCGATGTCCTGCCCGACGGCATGGACATGGTCGGCTGGTTCGGCGTGCTGTTCATCGTCGTGCTGCTGAGCGGCTTCTACGTCTGGTACTGGCCGGGCGTGCGCCGTTGGGCGACCGCGTTCCTCGTCAAGCGGGGCCGCGGCGCGTTCACGTTCAACCTCACGCTGCACAAAGCGATCGGGTTCGTCGTGTGGGTTCCCCTGCTCGTCGTCGCCTTCACGGGCATCGCGTTCGCGTTCCCGAACATGAGCTCGTGGTTCGAGAACGCCACGCCGGCGCAACGCGACTTCTTCTTGTGGAGCCAACCGGAGGACGCCGTCTCCGAGCCCGGGCCCGGCCGTGAGCCGCTCGATCTCGACGAGGCGCTGGCCGCCATCGAACAGCGCTATCCGGACCGCGCCGTGCGGTCGCTGATGCCCCCGTGGGACGACGACACAGCGACCTACTCGGCCTGGATGACCCGTGGCTTCGATCCGTGGACCCGCGAGGCCGGCGCCGGCAACACGTTCGTGGTCATCGACCAGTTCAGCGGCGAGGTCGTCTATGACGGGATACCCGGCGAGGGCAACTCGTTCGACCAGCTGTGGGACGACTGGTCGTTCCCGCTGCACACCGGCGACTTCGGCGGCACGCTGACCCGCGTGCTGTGGACGGGCCTGGCGCTGGCACCCGTGGCCCTCGGGACCACGGGACTGCTGATGTACCTGATCCGCCGGCGCAAGCGGGCCAGGCGGCGCCCGACGGCGGCGCGCCCGACGGCGCCGCCCCCGGCGAGCGCCCCGACGATCCCGTGATCGCGACGGCCCCTACGCCGGCGCGCCGTCCGACGAGGCGTCGTCGGCCGGCCAGGACATCGGGGCGGCCCCGGCTCGGTCGACGTGGATCGCCCACCCGACGACCTCCAGCACGTCGTCGCCAGCCGGGAGCAGGAAGTGGATCGCCCGCTGCATGAAGTCGGCCGTGCGATCGACCTCGCTCAGCGCCTTCGTGAGCTCGTCGAGCCACGGCGACGTGCGGCTCCAGTAGATGTGCTCCAGGTGGCGCGGGAGATCGCCCGGCGCGAGGAAGCAGTCGAGCGTCGTCAACCGGACCGCCTGGTACGGCCGGAACTGCAGGGTCACGTCGCCCCCGTCGACGTCGGTGACGTCCGCTCGTACGATCCGGTCGCTGATCGTGACCGTCGGATACATCACTCGCGGGAGCGGAGGCAGGTCCGCGAGCGGGGAGAAGCCAGGCGCACGGCTCATGTCTGCCACCTGACCGTGATGCCCAGACTCCCCTCCGGACCCCGCCCGGACGTGAACTTGTAGCCCTCCTTGCGGATCTCGGCGGGTGTCGCCCAGATGCACCGGATCGGTGAATCAGCCTGCTTGCAGCACCACAGTCGCCGGTTGTCGAGGCTGACGTAGTTGCCCGACGGGCTGAGGAACACGCGGATCACCGGGAGGCCCTTGAACGTCTGGGCCCCGGACTTGAGCTTGTCGGCACACGTCGAGATGCTCCCGCCGTCGGAGAACGTGTCACCGATCGAGTCCTGGGTGAAGCGGACCTTCCGGGCATCGAGCACGAAGACCGTGTCGTAGTCGCCGTCCGGCGCCGGGGCGGTGAGCTGCGCGGCCTTGTCCGCCTCCTTCATCGCCTTCGCGACGCGCTCCTCCTCCTCCTGCTTCGCCTTGGCGGCGGCCCGCTCCTTCTCGCTCGCCGTGGTCTTGACCGACCGCTGCTCCTGCGACTCGAAGACCTGGATGCCGTCGACCTTCAGGCCCTTGATGATGCGGTAGCCGCCCGGCTTCGGCTTGGTGCGCCCGACCGGCTTCTCCTGCCCGTCCACCTTCTCGTACCAGAGGATCTTCTCCTTCATCCGCCGGATGACGCGGGACGTGCCCGGGCGCGTCGTGCTGCGCAGCACGGACGTCGCGGCCTCGAAACGCGTGTGGTCGTCGACCGTCCCCTCGGCGCGGAACCCCAGGGACCGGTACCAGCCGTCGAGGTGCCCGCTCCCGCTGTCGTCGGCTCCGAGCGCGATCCGAGAGCTCCCCGCCGCCTCGGCCCGGCGCGCCGCCGCGGCCAGCAGGTCGGCGCCGTAGCCCCTCCCGCGCTGGTCCGGCGAGACCGAGAGCGCGGTGGCCTCTGCCGCATCACCTCGCGCCTCGACGGTCACCGAGCCGACCTCGTCGCCTGCACTGCGCAGCGTGATCCGCGAGCGCCCGACCCCGGCCGGGGAGTGCTCGACGCGCGCATCGGCGCCACCGGCATCCGGTGGGCCGGAGCGTCGCACTGCCGACCACCGGCGGGCGATGCCGGCATGGCCCTGCTGCACGACGTGTGCGAGCTCGTGGGCCAGCAGCCGCCGCCCGGCGCGGCGCTCGGGCGCGTAGTTGCCGGCGCCGAAGAAGATGTCCGCGCCCGTGGTGAACGCGCGGGCCTGCACCTGATCGTTGAGGTCCGCGGCACGCCCGTCGGTGTGCACCCGGACCGCCGAGAAGTCGGCGCCGAACCCGGTCTCCATCGTCCGGCGCACCCGGCCGTCGAGCGGGCGGCCGCGACCCGACGCGGCTCGGATGCCGGCGTCCGTCTCGGGCGGGACGGCACCGCCCGCCTCCCCGACCGTGGCGGCCGACCGGTTGAGTCGGATGCGCGAGCTCTCGGGCGCCAGGATCGCGCCGGTGCGCGCCGGGCCGCGCTCGAGTGTGCGCATCACCTCGTCGGCGACGCGATCCGCCTCCGCCTCGACCCGGTCGCTCGCTGCGCCGACGACCATCGCGCGTCGCACCGGCGCACGGCGAGCACTGGGACGCGGCGCCGCGGCGTCTCGCGATCCATGGACGTACTCCTCACCCATGCGGTTCCCCGATCGTCGGACTCCCGCCGAGGATCGTAGTGCTGTCACTGCGGCCTGGTCCCGGTCGTCTCACGCCGTCGGCGCGGTGTGCTCGACGATCGCCGAGACGATCGCATCCCAGTCGGCTCGATCGACGCCGTGTCCTGCTCCGTCGAGCAGGAGCAGTCGCGCGCCGGGCACTTCCGCCGCCACGGCTGCGCCGTGTTGCGGCGGGAACATGGGGTCAGCGGTGCCGTGGATCACGAGGGTCGGAGCAGCGATCGCGGAAAGGGGCCCGTACGAACGCCCGCCATCGCGTATGGCGTCGTGGTTCTGGAGCGCACCGACGTCGCGCGCTCGCTCGACCTCTCGACGAACCAGCTCACGGCACGCCGGTTCGTCGAACGGACGCTGGTCCCCGGCGAGCATGCGTGAGGAGTCGACGAGGTACTCGATCACGGAGTCGGTCTCCGACCAGTCCACGTCAGCCGTGGAGACGAGGTCGTGGAACGCTGCCGTCGGTGGCGGGAGGTCGCGATCGCCCGGCGTCGCGGGAGAGGTGCTGATGAGCACCAGCGAGCTCACGCGGTCGGCGAAGTCCAGTGCGAGGAGCTGCGCGAACGCCCCACCAGCGGAGACGCCGACGACGTGCGCGGCCCGAAGCCCGTAGCCGTCGAGCACACCGACGGCGTCGGCCACCATGTCGGCACCGGTGTAGCCCGGTCGGCCCGGCTCGTAGGTGGTCGACCGGCCGGTGTCGCGGTGGTCGTAGCGGATCACGAACCGCTCGGCCCCCGCCAGCCTCCGGCAGAACTCGTCCTCCCACCAGAGCATCGATCCTCCCACCCCCATGATGAGGAGGATCGCGGGATCCGCCGGGTCGCCGAAGGGCTCCGTGCCCAGCTCGACACCGTTGGCTTCGATCAGGCGCTCCGTCACGTCTCTCCCTTCGCCGATCCGGAAGGCCTCGCCGATCCGGTCGGTCTCCCCCTCAGACGAACGGAACGGTCGGATCTCATCGCGGTCACCGGCCGGACTGCATGATTTCGTTGCAAAACTATTGTGCAGTGCTACTGTGCAGACATGGCCGCCGACGAGCTCCCCGCCTCCCCGTCCGACGATCGGCCCGTGCTGCACCCCGACGCGAGGCAGCTCAAGGCCCTGGCCCACCCCCTGCGCTCCCGCCTGCTGGGATCGCTCCGGGTCCACGGCCCGGCCACCGCGACGCAGCTCGCGGCACGGCTCGCCACCAACAGCGGCGCCACGAGCTACCACCTGCGCCAACTGGCCGACGTCGGCGTCGTCGAGGACGACGTGGAGCGTTCGACCGGTCGCGACCGGGTCTGGCGCTCCACCCATCGCAGCACGTCGTGGCGTTCACCCGAGTTCGACGACGACCCGGACGCGCGGGCAGCCGACGAGTGGCTCATGCGCCACCACGCCAACACCATGTCGCGCTGGCTCGATGACTGGCTGGACGCCCGCCAGGAGTGGCCGAAGGAGTGGCGCGAAGCGGCCGACCAGTCGGACTACCACGTCAGGCTGAGCGCCGAGCGGCTCAACGACCTGATGGCCGAGCTGCACGCCGTCGTGTCCCGCTACGTCGCGACCGACGACCCGACCGCACCCGGCGCCCAACTCGTCACCGTCCTCCTGCAGGCGTTCCCGTCGCCGGACCGTCAGCCATGACGGCGGCCCACGTCCGGTCACTGCGCCTGCGCTACTGGGCGTTGCTGACGCTGCGCTTCCTCCCAACAGGGATGTTCGTCACGGTGTTCGTCCTCCTGATGCAGGAGCGGGGCCTGTCCCTGGCCGACATCGGCGTGGCGACCGCCGCCCAGGGTGTCGTGATGCTGGTGCTCGAGCTCCCGAGCGGCGGACTCGCCGACGCGCTCGGGCGCAAGCCGGTCCTCCTGCTCGCCGGCGTGTTCAGCATCGCCGCCGGCTGCATCCTCCTCGTCGCGGGGTCGGTCGCGGTGCTCGCTGCCGTGTCGGCGCTGAACGGCGTCTACCGGGCCCTGGACAGCGGTCCGTTGCAGGCCTGGTTCATCGACGGGATCCTCGCCGCCGAACCCGACGCCGAGATCGAACGCGACCTGGCCCGGGCTGACGTCGTGATCTGCGCCTCGATCGGAGCAGGTGCCCTGCTGGCCAGCGTCATCACGCGGACCGACGGGATCGCCGGACTGTCACCCCTCGTCGCCCCCCTCGTGATGAGCGTGGGCCTGCAGGTCATCAGCCTCGTCGCGGTTGCGACGCTGATGCACGAGCACCGCCCGGGGGCCGGATGGGCCGCCGCACGGCAGTCGATCGGCGACGTCCCGGCAGTGGTACGGGACGCCGTCGGGATCATCCGGGCCGACCGGCTGCTGATCGCCCTCGTCACCGGCGAGCTGCTGTGGGGGTTCGGCATGGTCACGTTCGAGATCCTCTTCCCACCGCGCCTGGCCGAGGTGCACGGCGGCGTCGAGAGCGCCGCCGGCCTGGTCGGCCCCGCCATCACCGCAGCGTGGATCCTCTCGGCGATCGGTGCGGTCATCGCCCCCGCCCTCGTCCGACGCTTCGGCGCCGGGTGGACCGGCTGCGGCCTGCGACTGCTGCACGGAGCCGCCGTCGTCGCGATGGCACTGGCCGCCGGTCCCGTCGGCGTGATCGTCGCCTACCTCGCCAACTACTGGGCCCACGGCGCCACCGCGCCCGTGCACTACGGCATGGTCCACCGGGCCGTGGACAGCGCCCACCGAGCAACCGTCGTGTCGGCGAACTCCCTGACGTCGCAGGTCGGCGGGGCCGTCGGAGGCATCGCGCTCGGTGCTCTCGCCGACGCCACGAGCATCTCGACCGCCATGATCACCGGTGCCGTCGTGCTCGCCGCCGCCGGCCCGCTGTACCTGGTCCGGCGATCCCCGTCCGCGACCGTTGCGTACGACGAACCGGCGCCGCTGAACGTCTGAGCGCGGCTCCACGTCGGCCGCAAGCGATCTCCATGCCCGCCCATGGACCATGATCGACATGAACGCCCCCGTGCCCGTCATCGCGCTGGACCACCCAGCGGCGCTCGACGTGGCGCGTGTCGGCCGCACGGCCGCCGCCCTCGCCGCAGCACGCGGCGCTGGCCTCCCGGTCCGCGGCGGCGTCGTGCTCACCACGCAGTGGGACCACCACGACACCGCCACCGCCCTCGCCGTGTGGCGGATCATCTCCCAGGACGGCGCCATCGCGCTTGCCGTGCGTCCGTCCTCCCTGCACCGCGAGCGCTCCGGTGACGGCTCGACACCGATGCCGGTCCGCATCGTCGAAGATGCCGCGGCGCTCCTCGATGCCGCCGTGGCGATCCGCAGGCAGGGTGGGTGGCGCGTTCCGGTGCTCGTGCACCCGCACCTCGACGGACCATGGCACGGCGAGCTCTTCGCCGATGGCTCTCGGGTCAACCGCCCCGTCGTCGTCGCTCGACGCCGCTCGGGCGACGACTGGGTCGCCGAGCTCGACGCGGCCGGGCGGATCCGCGACGTGTACAGCGCGGCGCGTCCCGGCGAGGACCTCGACCACCCCCCGGTCGAGGTGCTGGCCAGGATCGCCCGTCTCGCCGAGCGGGTCGCTGACCGGTTCGACGGCCCCCACGACCTCGAGTGGTTGGTCGACGACGCCGGTCGCGCCCATCTCCTGAGGCTGCTCCCGGTCGCCCGCCTGCACGCCGCCGACCTCCCCGTTGCGGCACCGGTCGGCGCCGACGACGACCCTCGGACGATGGCTGCGGCCTGACGGCACGGTTCCGCTGCCGCTGGCGCCCTTGACCTGTTCGCGTTGAGGGGGGAACATGGGCGGTGACAGGTCGTCGTGACCTGCCGTACGAACCGATCGATCATCCATCGAGGAGGTACGGAACACATGGGGTACGCCGAACAACTGGAGCGATCACCTCCGGCGTGACGCGGCACACCAGCCCGACACGGACGACGTCGTCCGACCCGTTTCGATCACGGACCACGGATGCGCAGCACGGACCTCGGTCTGTCATGCTCGCCACCGGGCCCGGCCGCCATCCGGCGGGCGGGCAACGATCGCCGGCCGGGAACCACGGACATCCCGCAGGGAGCGCTCACGGCAGCGACCTGCGGGATGTTTCGCGTCCGACGCCGTCCCAGGCAGTGCGTAGTGTCAGCGACCATGCACATCGGGGCTCTGCTCTTCCCCACCGACCTGTCGATCCGGCCGGACCACCTCGCGGTCGCGCTCGAGCAGCGGGGGTTCGAGTCCTTCTGGGTGACCGAGCACACCCACATCCCGACCGACCGGACGACCCCCTGGCCGGGCGGCGCCCCTCTCCCGGAGGAGTACCGACGCACGCTGGACCCGTACGTGGCACTGACCGCGGCCGCCTCGGTGACGGAGCGGTTGCGGCTCGGAACCGGCATCGCGCTGGTCGCCCAGCACGATCCCCTCGTGCTGGCCAAGACGATCGCCTCGCTCGACCTGCTCTCGGGCGGTCGGCTCTCGATCGGGATCGGCGTCGGCTGGAACGTCGAGGAGATGGCCCACCACGGCGTCGACCCGAACCGGCGACGCGCCGTCGCTCGCGAGAAGGTGCTGGCGATGTGCGAGCTGTGGACGAAGGACGAGGCCTCGTTCGACGGCGAGTTCGTGCAGTTCTCGCCGTCGTGGAGCTGGCCAAAGCCGATCAGCTCGCCGCACCCGCCGATCGTCATGGGCGGCGCCGGCGGACCCGTGACGTTCCGCCACGTCGTCGAGTACTGCGACGGCTGGATGCCGATCCACGGTCGGCGAGGCATCAGTGAACGTCTGCCGCTGCTCTGGGCGGCCGCCGACGAAGCGGGGCGGGACCGCTCGACGATCTCCCTCGGCGTGTTCGGCTGCCCCCCGGACCCGGCGACGGTCGAGCACTACGCCGAGCTCGGGTTCGAGCGGTGCATCGTGAGCGTTCCACCGACCGGCGCGGACGACGCGCTGCGGGCGCTCGACGCCGCCGCCGACCTCGTCGGCGCCTACGCCGGCTGACGCATCCGGTGCGGGTCCTCGGCCTCGACCTCGCGTGGGGCGAGGGCGCGCCGGGCCGGCCGGCGAACGAGACTGGTGTCGTCGCCGCCGACCCCGACGGCCAGGTGCTCGACGCCGGTTGGGCGCGCGGGCTCGACGACGTCGAGTCGTGGATCGGCACGTGGGCGGGCGCCGACGCCATCGCCCTCGTCGACGCGCCGCTGGTCGTGCGCAACGCGGCCGGGATGCGCGAGTGCGAACGCCAGGTCGCCCGCCACTACGGCCGCTGGAAGGTGTCGGCGAACGCCTCCAACCTCGGCCTGGCGGCGCTCGCCGGGGTGAGCCTCGTCGGACGGCTGGCCGCCGACGGATGGCGCGCCGCCGACGCCCGCCACGGCCCGCCGGGCGCGGGACGCTGGCTCTACGAGTCGTTCCCCTACGCCACGCTCGTCGGCGCCCCCGAGCTCGGGTACGACAGCGCCCGGCCGATCTACAAGCGACGACCACCCACGCTCACGCCGGCCGAGTTCCGTGCCCTGCGGGCGGAGAATGTCGACGATCTGGTGCGCCGGCTCGGCGCCCTCCGGGCGGCCGACCCGCCGATCGACATCGGTTCTCACCCCGTCACCGCGGCCCTCCTGGACGAGCCGAGCCCGCTGGTCGACCGGGCGGCCAAGCACCGCGAGGACCTCGTCGACGCCGTCGTGCTGGCGTGGTCGGGATTGCTCTGGCTGCGCCACGGCCTGGACCGCTGCGTCGTCCTCGGTGACCCCACCGACGACACCGACCCGCCGGCCCAGATCCTCGCCGCCATCCGCCCCGAACAACGCCGGTGACGTCCCGGTGACTGTTCCCGAGCGGCCGCGTCCGTGACCCCGCGCTCACGGCCCCGCGGCGTGCGACTCCCCGGAGGGCCGGAGGCGTTCCAGATGGCAGCATGGGCGCGTGCTCCTGCGAGGTCTGCGACGACGTCTCCCGGCGCGCGTCGTGTGGACCCCGGGCCTCAACCGGCTCGCCGAGGCCCAGTCCCTGGCCGGCGCGGGAGACGCCCTGGTCGCGGTCTCGCTGGCCGGCTCACTGTTCTTCAGCCTGAGCCCGGACGCGTCACGAGAGCAGGTGCTCCTCTACCTGCTCATCAACATGGCTCCGTTCGCGCTGCTGGCCCCGCTGATCGGCCCCGCCATCGACCGCTTCAAGCTCGGCCACCGCTGGATCGCCACGTTCCTGTTCGTCCTCCGCGCCGTCTGCGCGGCCGCGTTGGCGTTCACGCTGCTCGACCTGGCGCTGTACTTCTTCGCCCTCGCGCTGCTCGTGGCGGCCAAGGCGTCGGGCGTGGTGCGCCAGGCACTCGTCCCGGCGCTCGTCGACGAGCCCGACCAGCTCGTCGGGGCCAACTCCCGCCTGGCCCGGCTGAACGTCCTCGCCGGCACCGCCGGGGGCGTGGTCGGCGCCGGCGTCCTTGCGATCACCGAGTCGCCAGCGGTGACGCTCGCCCTCGCCTGCGCGACGTTCCTGGCCGCTGCAGTCGCGATGCTCCGACTCCCGCAGGTCACGGTGTCCTCCGAGAGCGCCGGCCCCAGCATCGAGTACATGGAGCTGCACGCGCCGACGATCGTGGCCAGCGCCTGGGCGTTCACGGTGGTGCGCGGTGCCGTCGGGTTCTTCGTGTTCGGCCTGGCGTTCGCGCTGCGCCGGGACAGCGCGCCGGCGTGGATGTACGGCGCCGCGGTCGCCGCGTACGGGGTCGGCACGTTCGGCGGCAGCACCCTTGCTCCCCTGCTCCGGCGCCGCTCCGGCGAGGACCGCATCATGGCCGGCTCGCTCGTCGCGCTCGGCGTCGTCGCCATCTTCGGGGCCCTCGGACCGTCGCGACCGCTCGTCCTCCTCGTCTCCCTCGTGCTCGGCGCGACGGCGTCGGTCGGTCGCCAGGCGTTCGACGCCCTCGTCCAGACGACCGCGCCCGGCGCCTCGCACGGACGGGCGTTCGCCCGCTTCGAGACCCGCTTCCAGCTCGGCTGGGTGGCCGGAGCGATCGGTGCCGTCGCCGTCGTGATCCCGACCCGCTACAGCCTCGCGGTCGTCGCCGTGGCCCTCGTCCCGGCGGCGCTGCTCTACATGCGGGCGCTGCGCGAGGCGCACATCGCGCACGTCGAAGATCCGTTCGATCCGATCGAGCTCGGGCGGCGACGCATCGAGCACGCGCTGGAGTGGCACCGTCGACACCTCGACCGCCTCGCCGTCACCGAGGTCGCCGGTGTCGTCGACCTCGCCCGGGCCACCGGCGTCGAGATCGACCCGGTCACCATCGAGCGCTTCGACGTCCTGCGGGCGGTCGCCGTCACCACGTGGCCGCTCGACGAGCGCGAGGTGGTCTGGGCGATGGACCGCGCCAGTGAGCTCGTCGACCGACTCGGCGCCACCGACGCCGAGCGCCGCGGGATCCGGACCACCGAGATCGCCCCGGCGCCACCCGCGGTCCCGCCGACGACGGAGCCCGGAGCAGTCGAGCGGGCCGATGCGTCACCGGACGCGGAGGAGGCTCAGGTGTCGGGTGGGAGCACCGAGGACGACGTGACGGTCCACTGCGACGACCGTTGGCCGACGGTCAGGACCATCTTCGACGAATCCTCGACCGACCGGTAGACCTCGACGCCCACCGCCACCGGCTCGCCCTCGGCCGGCGTGAAGGCGCCCATCGCGATGAGCACGCCGTGGTCGCGCACGGGCGCCTCGTCCTGGTCGTCGAGCAGCGCTTCGGAACGCTCGTCGGCGAAGCGCACCTCGACGTCGTCCTTCAGGGCGACGGCGACCTCGGCCTGCACCCCGGCCGGGATCTCCTGCTCCCCGACGGCGACGACGTAGACCACCGGCAGCACGTCGGGGTCGGTCGGGGGCGGTTGCTCGGACAGGACCTCCCGCACCGTCGCGACGTAGATCTGGGCGTTGCGGGAGAGCTCATCGCGCGTCGGACCATCGCAGCCCGCACCCGCCCCGGCCACGAGGACGACGGCCAGCACGGCCCACGACCTCACGACCACGAGGCTAGTGGCCCGCCGGTCCCCCGGTCGGGACCGTTTCCGTTCGCCGCCGATGTCGGCACCGCCCGGCACCCGTCAGGACGACGAGCGCAGGCGGATGATCTGCTCGGCCGGACCGTAGGGCCAGCCGTCGGGCAGATCGGTCGGGACGTCGGGAAGGTTGACGACCGTCTCGCGGCGCTCGCCGTACTTGATGAGGCCGAGCTCCTCGCGAGCGGCCTCCATGATCCCGGCGTCGGTCTGCAGTCGATCGACCTCGCGTTGCAGGTCTGCGTTCACGTCCTGCAGCTCGGCGTACTGGCTGTCGAGGTTGCGCAGCTGCTCGTCCTGACCGAACCACGTGCGCACCGGCAGGCCGAAGAGGGCGGCGCCGATCGCGCCGGCGACGACGAGCCCGACGGTGCCGAGCAGGATCGCCGGCCGCCGGTTGGGTGTGATCCGCTGCTCGCGGGCGATCGGGCGAGTCAGGTCGGGAAGCCGCGAGCGGCCGGCATCCGAGGCCCGCCGGCCCGGCGCCTTGCGCACCAGCGTCGTCGTGCGCGCCTCGTCCATGACGGACATCATCGCGTGATCGGCCCGCCGATCAGCGTCATGGACCGAACGGGCGCGCGCCCCCGCACCCGGACGGGTCAGCGGTGCGACTTCAGCGCGCCGTGGCCGCGGAACGCAGCGGCGTCACCGAGGTCGGATTCCAGCCGCAGCAGCTGGTTGTACTTGGCCACGCGATCGCTGCGCGCCGGTGCCCCCGTCTTGATCTGGCCACAGTTCGTGGCGACGGCCAGATCGGCGATCGTCGTGTCCTCCGTCTCCCCACTGCGGTGGCTCATCACAGACGTGTAGCTGTTGCGCGTCGCCAGTTCGACGGTGTCCAACGTCTCGGTCAGGCTGCCGATCTGGTTGACCTTGATCAGCACCGAGTTGGCGACTCGACGCTCGATCCCCTGCTGCAGCCGGCGGGCGTTCGTCACGAACAGGTCGTCCCCGACGAGCTGGACCCGATCGCCGACCGCTTCCGTGAGCGCCTCCCACCCTTCCCAGTCGTCCTCGGCGAGCGCGTCCTCGATGGAGACGATCGGATACGTGTCGACGAGACGGGTCCAGTACTCGACCATCTCGTCGGGTCCGAGGACCTTGCCCTCTCCGTCCAGGTGGTACCGCCCGTCGCGGTAGACCTCACTCGTCGCCGGGTCCATCGCGATGGCGATGTCCTCGCCGGGCACGAAGCCGGCGGCGTCGATCGCCTCGACGAGGAAGCGGATGGCGTCTTCGTTGCTCGGCAGATCGGGCGCGAACCCGCCCTCGTCACCGACCGCGGTCGACAGCTTGCGGTCGTGGAGAACCTGCTTGAGCACGTGGTACGTCTCCACGCCCCAGCGCAGCGCCTCCGAGAAGCTCGCCGCGCCGACCGGCATGATCATGAACTCCTGGAAGTCGATGGAGTTGTCGGCGTGGACGCCGCCGTTGACGACATTCATCATCGGCACCGGCAGCACGTGTGCGTTGACTCCCCCGACGTAGCGGTAGAGGGGCAGGTCGAGCTCGTCGGCCGACGCACGGGCGACGGCCAGGCTGGCGCCGAGGATCGCGTTGGCACCGAGGCGGGCCTTGTTGTCGGTGCCGTCGAGCTCGATCAGGGCGGTGTCGACCAGCCGCTGGCCCAGTGACTCCATCCCCCGCAACTCCTCGGCGATCTCGCCGTTCACGAAGCCGACCGCGTTGGCGACACCCTTGCCGCCGTAGCGGTCACCGCCGTCGCGCAGCTCGGCTGCCTCGTGCTCCCCGGTGGACGCTCCGCTCGGTACCGCGGCGCGACCGGTGGCGCCGCTGGCCAGCACGACCTCGACCTCCACCGTCGGGTTGCCGCGAGAATCGAGGATCTCCCGGCCCTGCACATGCACGATCTCGCTCATTGGTCGGTCATCGTCTCACGCGGACGGCGTCTCCCGCCGCGTCGGCGATCTGGGCGCGGAGGGTCCCGATATCG
>JBEVOM010000225.1:0-23005 GCA_040507575.1 Ilumatobacteraceae bacterium | reverse complement strand
GTGGAGCTGGGGGGAATCGAACCCCCGTCCATCAGCCGGTGGGCGGACCTGCTACGACCATTCCCGGCCCTGAGGGTAACGCTCCCTCACCGGCGGGTCAGTTGACCACCGCAAGCGGTGGTCCGCGCTCGGTCTTTCCCGGGTGTCAGCGTTCTTTCCTGCCGTCACCGGTCTTTCCCGCCGTCATCCCCCGCTTCTGTTGCCGGGCTGCGATGGAGTGGCCCCGTGCGACATTTCTGCTCACGATGTCTCTGCGCTCACCTGAAGATCAGGCGGCGAGAGCGAACTGCTCTTCGGCAATTCTTGTTGGTGCCCCGTTTAGCGAGTCTGAGCAACTCGGGTCGCAGTCCCGTCCATCGTCACTGACGTCGAAACCAGTCAGCCCCGTTGTGCGGTCCGCCCACCATACAGGTGCGGCGACGCCGAGCGCGGAGCCGTCACGTCGGTCAGGCCCGGCGCAGCCAGCTCTCGGCGTGGCGCAGCCGCCGCTCGAGCTGTTCGGCGGTGGCCTGGGTGACCCGGGTGATGCCGGCCCGGCGGTTGAGCTCGGCGTTGACGCGGGCGTGCGGCCACCCGGTGACGTGCACGAGCTCACGGGCGACGGTGGAGTTCGAGTCACGCAGCTGGCGCTTGTGCTCGACCAGCGTCACCCCCGGAGCCCCGGACGGGGCCGGCGCCAGGCGCGGCGGATCGGCGAGCTCGAGCTCGAAGCCGTGCTCGCCCTCGGCGTCGTCGGCCGGCTGCAGGTCGACGTCCCACGGCGCATCGGGCTCCTCGTGGTCGGTGGCGACGGCCGAGATGACGCTGAACAGGCTGGGGTGGCGCTCGGTGTCGGCGAGCTCGTCGAACGCGCCGTCCATCGCGGGCTCGTCGTCGGCCCGCCCGTCTCGGCGCAGGCTGTGGCGCCGTTCGTCGGCGATCTGGAACGCCCGGGCCCGGAGGCGGGGATCGTCGGGGAGGTACAGGAACGCCTGCTGGCGCACACCGCCGCGGCGCCATCGCACGAAGCGTCCGACAGCTTGGCGGAAGAACAGCTCGGTGGTCGTCGTGGTGGCGTACACGCCGACCGCCAGCCGTGGGATGTCGACACCTTCGCTGACCATCCGCACGGCGACCAACCAGGGGTCGCGCCCGGCGCCGAACCGGGCGATGCGTGCCGATGCGATCGGATCGTCGCTCGTCACGACGACGGGGTCGACGCGTAGGCGCCAGCGCATCATCTCGGCGATGCCGCGGGCGTGGTCCTGGTCCGTCGCGATGACCAGGCCACCGGCATCGGGGTCGGTCAGCCGGATCGCCGTCAGACGCTCGTGGGCACTGCGCAGCACGGTCGGCAGCCACTGGCCGTCCAGCGACAGGGCGGTTCGCAACCGCTGAGCCGAACGGGGGGCGTCGAGGGCGTCGTCGAAGCTCGCCGCCACCGCGGCGCCGTCCGGCGCGACCCACTCCATGTCACCGCCGACGCGCGGGAAGTAGACCGGGCGCACGACGCGGCCGTCCCGGAGCGCATCGCCGTAGCCGTACGTGTAGTCGGGTCGGGCCTCGTCGAGCACGTAGTCGACGAACGGGATCGGGGAGGTGTCGGAACGGAACGGCGTCCCCGACAGGGCGAGACGCCGGTCGGCGGCCCCGAACGCGAGCCGGATCGAATCGCCCCACGCTCGCTCATCGGCGGCATGGTGGATCTCGTCGAAGATGACCAACGAACCTGTCGCCAGTGCGCGCAGGGCGGGCGCCGCCGAGGCCACTTGCTGGTACGTCGTCACGATGCCGTGGAGGTCGGCCGCCGGCCCGGCTGCCGGTGACCACGCCGGATCGAGGTACAGCCCGACGGCGTCGGCGGCGTGGGCCCACTGGATCTTGAGGTGGGCGGTCGGGGCGACGACGACGAGGCGGCCGGGCCGTTCGCCCAGGGTGTAGCGGGCGGCGGCCAGCGCGAACGTCGTCTTGCCGGCGCCGGGGGTCGCAACGGCGAGGAAGTCGGGCCCGTCCGCCGCGACGTACGCGTCGAAGGCGGCCTTCTGCCAGGGGCGGAGGCGGATCGTTCTCGTCATCGGGGGGACGACGAGTCTGCCACCCGGGCGCCGAGTTGCCACGCCCGTCCACCCACCCTCCCACCCACCCACCCACCCACGCCCGCCCGCCCGCCCGCCCCGCATGCCGTTGTGCCATCCTGACCGTGGTGCGGGTCTGCTTCGTCTGTCTCGGCAACATCTGCCGTTCACCGGCCGCCGAGGCCGTGTTCGTCCGGCTGGCGACCGATGCCGGCCTCGACGTCGAGGTCGACTCGGCCGGCACGAGCAGCTACAACACCGGACGACCTCCCCACCCGGCCACGCTCGCCGAGGCGTCCCGACGGGGGATCTCGATCGACCATGTCGCCCGGCAGTTCACGCCGGCCGACTTCGCCACCCACGACCTCGTCGTCGTCATGGACGCGGCGAACAGGCGAGAGGTGGTGCGCCTCGCCCCCGACGATGCCGCCCGCGCCAAGATCGTGACGATGCGGTCGTTCGCGCCCGACCTGGGCGATCCCGACGCCGACATCCCCGACCCGTACGGCCTGGCCGCCGATGCCTACGTCCAGATGTTCGACCTCCTCGACGCGTCGTGTCGCGGCCTCGTGGCTCACGTGGCCGACCTCGTCGCACGCCCGTCGCGGTGATCCCGCCCGATCTCGTCGAGGGGCTCGACGTGACCCGCGTCGTCGCGGTCGGGGGTGGAGACATCTCCGAGGCGTTCCGGCTGGACACGCCGGCCGGGCCGATGTTCGTCAAGACCCATCCGGCGCCGCTGCCCGGCCTGTTCGAGCGGGAGGCCGCCGGACTGCGGGCGCTGCGGGCCACGGGCGCGATCGCCGTGCCCGAGGTGGTGCGCCAGCGCGCGTCGGGTCTCGTGCTCGAGTGGATCGAGGTCGGGGGCAGGACCGCCCGCAGCGAGGCCGACCTCGGACGCCGGCTGGCGGCCGCGCACGCCACCCATGGGCCGCACTTCGGGGGGCTCGACGGCGCGTCGGGCGGCTACCTGGGCTCGCAGCCGGTCGACGTGACGCCGACCGACGACTGGCCGACGTTCTTCGTCGAGCGGCGGCTGCGGCCGCTGACCGCACGGGCCGTCGAGCTCGGCCGCATCGACCCCCGGGCGATGGAGCTCGTCGATCGGGCCGCAGCCGTCGCCGCTCGACGATGTGGGCCGCCGGAACCGCCGTGCCTGCTGCACGGCGATCTGTGGGCCGGCAACCGGCTCGTCGACGTCGACGGGCGCAACTGGCTGATCGACCCGGCGGCGTACTGGGGCCACCGGGAGGTCGACCTGGCGATGATGGCCCTGTTCGGCGGGTTCGGCGACGAGGCCTACGCCGCCTACGACGAAGCTGCGCCCCTGGCGTCAGGGTGGCGCGATCGGGTCAGCTGGTACCAGCTCCCGCCCCTGCTCGTGCACGCCATCCTGTTCGGCGGCTCCTACGGTCGCCTGGCGATGGCCGCGCTGGTCAGGTCTTGACGACGACGACCGAGATCACGATCGAGATCACGATCACCGCGATCGGCGCGGCATACGTCGCCCAGCGCGCGATCCCCTTGTAGGGCGGAGCGAGCACGACCCATCCGGCGACGGCACCACCCACGATGCCGCCGATGTGACCGCCGATCGAGATGCCGGGGATCGTGAACGTGATGATCAGGTTCAGCAGCAGGACCGTCCCGAGTCCGGTCGAGAACGGGTTGACCCCGCGGTGGCGGAGACCGACGAACGCGGCACCCATCAGGCCGAACACTGCTCCCGACGCTCCGCCGTGCACGGCGTTCGGCTGCACGAGGAGCGCCCCGGCCGAGCCCCCGAGCAGCGCCGCGAAGTACAGCAGTGCGAAGCGGATCCGCCCGATCGCCGGCTCCAGCAGCTGGCCGAGCTGGTACAGCAGCAGCATGTTGAACGCGAGGTGGATGATCCCGAAGTGCAAGAAGCCTGACGTGACGAGCCTGTACCACTCGCCGTTCTGCTCGAGGAACGGTGCCGCCAGCCCGAGGTCGTACTGCCGTCGGGTGAGCCGGCCGCCCGACAGTGCGCCCGAGTCGTCGATGACCAGCCAGACGAACACGGCGATGTTGATCGCGATGAGCGAGTACGTGACGAGCGTCGGCTGGCGGGCGCTCCAGTAGCGGGCCCGGGTCTTGACATCCGGTCGCGCGGCGCGGGCGCACTCCACGCAGTGGCTGCCGACCGCGGCCTGCACGAGGCACTCGGTGCACGCGGCTCGACCGCACCGCGTGCATCGTCGGCCGGCCTCCCGGCCGGGGTGGCGGAAGCATGTCGCGGTCTGGGGGATTGGTGGTTGGGGCAGTGCCATGGCGGTCTCCAGGCTAAGGGAGCCTCCGGGCCCGCGAGGGGTCGCCGAGCGCTCACCCAGCGCGCGTGTACGCACCACTTGCCTCGGCCGTGCCGACCGCCGTGGCACCCGCGAACTGCTCCAGCTCGTCACCGCCGTAACCGTCGGGCAGCTCGCTCGCCTGGCTCAGCGCGAACATCCGGAACCGGTACGTGTGCGGGCCGCCGGCGGGCGGGCACGGACCCGTCCATCCCCGCGAACCGGCCCCGTTGATCCCCTCGTAGGACCCGGTGATCGTGGCGCCCTCGCCGACCTCACCTGCGCTCGGCGCGATGCCGGCCACCGCCCAGTGGACGAAGCCGTCGGCGTCGTCGTCGGTGACGAGCAGGGCCAGTTCGACGGTCCCGGCCGGTGGGGCCGTCCAGATCAGGCGCGGCGAGAGCCCGTCGCCGTCGCACGTGTATCGGGCGTCGATCGCGCCGCCCGGCGGCCAAGGTGCCAGGAGCGCGAACGGTGCCACCGCCGTGCTCGTGGTCGTCGGGGACACGACCAGCGCCGACGTCGTGGGCACCGCGAGCGGCAGCGTCGTCGTCGTCGAGGCGGCGTCGCCACCGGGCAGCTCGGCGACGGGCGTCGAGGACCCGACGAGCGTCGTCGACGTGGTCGTCGTCGACAGCACGGCGCGCTCCTCGTCCGTCGGTCGGCGCATCGATCTGCCGTCATCGGTGTCGCACGCTGATGCCACGCCGGTGCCGATGAGGATCACGAGCGCCGCGACGAGACCGCGGGCAGGTCGGGGGGCGGACACGTCGGGGAGCGTAGGTGACCCGGCTCGCGGCGACACGGCGCGGATATCGTCGAGCGGGATGGCTTCTCCCGCAGGTGAACGACTCGCGCTGCTCTCGGTCCACGCCCACCCCGACGACGAAGCGTCCAAGGGTGCGCCGACCGTCGCCCGGTACAGCAGCGAGGGTGTCTACACCGTGCTCGTGTGCTGCACCGGTGGTGAGGAAGGCGAACTGCAGAACCCGGCGCTGCGGGAGCCGGGTCAGCCCCTGCACGGGCTGACGCCCGAGGACGAACAGGCCGCCGTCGTCGCCATGCGCACGGGAGAGCTGGCCGCGTCGGCCGAGATCATCGGCTTCGACGAGGTCGTCATGCTCGGCTACCGGGACTCCGGCATGGCCGGCACGGCGCCCAACGAGCGACCCGAGTCGTTCAACATGGCCGACATCGACGAGGCCACCGGTCGGCTGGTGGCGATCATCCGGCGCACCAGACCACAGGTCGTCCTGACGTACGGCGACGACCAGAGCCAATACCCGCACCCCGACCACCTCAAGGTCCACGACATCTCGTTGCTGGCGTTCGACCGGGCCGGTGACCCCGACTGGTATCCGGAGCTCGGTGACCCGTTCCAACCCTCGAAGCTCTACTACTCGGCGTGGTCGAAGGCCCGGGTGATGACGATCCACGAGGCGATCCTCCGACGCGACGGGACGTCACCCTTCGCCGAGGACTGGCTCGCCCGCCCCGACAGCGACCATCGCATCACGACCCGGGTGGACGTCGGGGACTTCCAGTCGGCCCGTTCGGCGTCGCTGCGGGCCCACGCCACGCAGGTCGATCCGGCGGCGTCGTGGTGGTTCGGTCTCGGCGACGCCGAGCTGCGTGACGTCTACCCCTGGGAGGACTGGATCCTCGCCCGCTCGCTGGTCGGGCCGATCCCGACCGACAACTCCGAGCGCGACCTCTTCGACGGCGTCCGCACCCCTGTCAGGAGCGAGCAGTGATGACGGTGAGGTACAAGCTCGTCGTGGGCAAGAAGGACGAGCTCGTCGACGGCCCCGCCGACGCCGAGCTCGTGGTGTCGGCACCACTCGTCGAAGCCCAGGCCGACGACTTCGACCCCGCTGTCGCCTACATGCAAGGCACGTTGAAGTCGACGGGGCCGACCGGGCCGCTGTTCGAGCTGCTCCGGTCGGGCGAGGCGGGCGCTGCGCTCACCCGGCTCGCTGCAGGTCCCTGAGCTCGCTGTACCCGATCAGGACGGCACCGACTTCGGCCAGCAGCTCGGCGACGTGCGGGTCGTCCACCATCAGTGCGAGGTCGTCGATCCAACCGTCGGCGGCTGACGAGAGCGCATGGACCTCGGGGCTGTCGATCGCCGGCTGCACGTGGATCTCGGTGACCCCTGGCGCGAGACCTTTGATCGCCGTGTACAGCCGGTCGCGGCTGCCCGGTCGCCAGTCGTGGTCGAAGTGGTCGGGGAACACGACGCCCTCCTCGGAGGCCAGGCGGCGGAACGGGAACCCGGCCTGTTCGGCCGTGATCGTCGAGGGCAGCCGGATCGGCAGGGCGAACTGAACGGCCATGTCGAGGTACACGTCGAAGAACTCCGGACGCAACGTGATCGCCGTGAGATGAGGTGCGAGGTGGGTGACGTCGACGCCCCAGGCCAGCGCGCGTTCGATCTGGGCCTGGCACTCGCGGCGGACCTCCTCGGGGTCGGCGTGCTCCCAGAGGTCATCGATCGAGCGTGGGAACCCACCGTCGCCCGACAGCAGCGACGGGGCATGAGTGATCGGACCGAAGCGGTAGTTGCGGTGCTCGGCGTTCAACGTGAGGTGGACGCCGATGTCGTCGCCGGGCTCGTAGCTTTCCGCGGCATGGCGTGACCATGGCGCGGGGACCATCAACGACGCACACGTCGCGGCGCCGTCGCGCAAGGCTCGGAAGACCCCGACGTTGGCCGCGTGGCACAGCCCGAGGTCATCGCAGGAGATGATCACGAGCCGGGCATCGGCGGGGTGACCGAGGCGCTCCGCCAGGGTGGGGGTGGCTGCAGCACCTGTGTCGGGCACGCACGCGACGCTATCCGGCGCACGCTCCCCACAGGCCGAGTCCGTCGGCCTCGGCGTCGATGCTGGCGGCGACGAAGCGCGCCGCGTACGTGGCGTTCGGCGCGATCGTCAGCGGGCGGGCCAGGCCTCGTCGGACCAGCGCGTCGTTGACGAACGTGCCGTCGGCGGCGACGTAGACGTAGGCCAACAACCGCCCGTAGTCGTCGCGACCGACGACATCGCGCTCGAGGCGCACCGCGGTGCCCGGGGCGAGCAGGGCCTTCGTGAACGCCGACGCCTCGGGGCCGTAGCAGTCCGGTGGGCCCTCGTCGACGTAGACCTCGGGCGTGTCGACGCCGATCAACCGGACCCGTTCGTCGCGACCGCCGATGTCCACGTCGATCGTGTCCCCGTCCACCACGTGCTCGACCACGGCGCGATCGAGGCTCGTCGCCGCGGGACGACATGCGGCGACGACACTCAAGACCAGGACGAACGGCCGCTTCACCGCGTCCGTGCTACCGGCCCGACGGGCGCAGCACGACCTGTCCTTCGGGATCGGCCCGAACGGGGCGATCGCGACGGACAGGACGGACCGGACGGTCAGAGGCGCTCGATCAGCGTCCCGGTCCCGAGACCGCCGCCGCAGCACATCGACACGATGCCGTAGCGGCCATCGATCCGCTCGAGCTCGTTCAGTGCCTTCGTCATCAGGAACGCCCCGGTCGCGCCGAGCGGGTGGCCGAGCGCGATCGCGCCGCCGTTCGGGTTCGTCTTCTCGAGATCGGCGCCGACCTCCTTGGCCCACGCCAGCACCACCGAGGCGAACGCCTCGTTGATCTCGAACGTGTCGATGTCACCGATCGACAGACCGCTGCGCTCGAGCAGGCGCTGCGTGGCGTCGATCGGTCCGGTCAGCATCAGCACCGGGTCGACGCCGACGAGGCACGTGTCCACGACACGTGCCCTCGGGGTCAGGCCGAGCTCGCCGGCCCGGGCCTCGGTCATCAACAACACGGCCGCTGCGCCGTCGGAGATCTGTGACGAGTTCCCGGCGGTGTGCACACCGTCCTCGCGGCCGACCGGCTTCAACGAGGCGAGCTTCTCGAGCGACGTCTCGCGCAGGCCCTCGTCGCGCTGCACGGTGTGGGTCGAGCCGCTCGGCTGGCCCTCCTCGTCGAGGTCCGGAGCCTCGATGGCGACCCACTGGCCGTCGAAGCGGCCCTCCGCCCACGCGCGGGCGGCCCGCTGCTGGGAGGCCAGGCCGAACGCGTCGGTGTCCTCGCGCGAGATGCCCCACTTGTCGGCGATCCGCTCGGCGCCCTCGAACTGCGACGTGAACTCGTACCGGCCGAAGTAGGTCTTCGGGATCGGCACGCCGAGCCCGAGCTTCTTGGACGAGTTGATCCCGATCGGGATGCGGCTCATCACCTCGACGCCGCAGGCGACGGCGACGTCCACCACACCGGCGCCGATGAGCGACGACGCCAGGTTCGTCGCCTGTTGGCTGGAGCCGCACTGCGTGTCGACGGTGGTTGCCGCCGTCGACATCGGCAGGCCGGCGGCCAGCCACGCCGTGCGGGTGACGTTGAACGACTGCTCGCCGACCTGGCTCACGCAGCCGCCGACGACCTGGCCGATCACCTCGGCGTCGACGCCGGTGCGCTCGATCAGCGCCGTCTGCACCGCGCCGAGCAGTGCGGCCGGGTGCACGCTCGACAACCCGCCGCCGCGGCGGCCGATCGGGGTGCGGACGGCGTCGACGATGACGATGCTGCTCGGGTCACTCGGCATGGGCCGAGCCTAGGCACCGTCGTTCGTCGGCGTTCCATCCGACCGGGTGCGCCGCCAGGCCCGGAAGCCACCGGCGAGGTCGGTGGCCCCGGCGACGCCGAGGTCGACGAGCGCCACGGCGGCCAGGCTCGACGCGTAGCCCTCGTTGCACACGAGGATCACTCGACGGTCGGGCGACGCGTCGTCGAGGTGATGGCCGCTCGTCGGGTCGAGGCGCCATTCGAGCACGTTGCGCTCGATGACGATCGCGCCCGGCAGCACGCCATCCGCCTGGCGATCCTGCTCGGGACGGATGTCGACGACGAGCGCCCCGGACGCGACCTCTGTCGCGAGGTCGTCGGGCGCGACCCGGTGCAGTCGGGCGCGGGCCGCCTCGAGCGCGGCGTCGATGCGCGATGGCCGGGTCACCGCCACGATCATCGCCGCGACGCGGGGTGCAGGACGCGCGGGACGTCGGCGGAGGCCACGAGCGCCGGCACCGCGTCGACGCGTTCGGTGCCGATGCGATCGCCCGACGGGTCGTAGAACCCCATCGACGTGAGTGGCCAGGAGTAGGCGTGGATGCTGGTCGCCAACACGTCGGTGCGGTTGGCGACGTCGTGCACGGCGCCCCGGGGTACGCGACCGACGGCGCCGATGGGTCGCGCCCGATCGACGACCCGACCGCCGACCAGCCGGCTCTCGGTGAGCGTGCCCTCGACGACGACGAACGCGCCGTTGGCGTCGCCGTGGTCGTGCAGCCCGACCGCCTGTCCGGGCGTCCAGCCGAGGAGCCACACCTCGTACGCCGGTGTGGCCAGCAGGCGTAGGCGCGCCCGCAGGTCGGGATCGTGGGTCACGTGAGGGCGCCAGAGCGGCTCGGCGGCGGCGAGGCCACAGACGATGTCGGCCAGCATCGTCACGTCGAGCGGGGCGAGTGAAGGACCCGGAGCCGGGGGGAGCGCCGGGTCCAGAACGGGGGTTGGCGCCATGCCGACGACAATAGCCATAAAACCGACCAACTTGGTCAACAATGGCGGACGTCACGTATCGGGCTCTCGCGACGTTGGCGATCTGGGTGCGCAGGGTCCCGAGATCGAGACCCTGCGCGCCGAGACATCGGTGCCGCTCGAGGACCGGCCCACGGTGGCCGTCTGGTACGACGGTGGTCGATGTCGACCTTCGAACCACGCTCCGTCGCCCCCGAGCTGAGCGCCGGAGCCCGTTACGTCCACGTCGTCGGCGGGTTGGTGTGGGTCGACGACGCCGCGGCCGACGAGACGTGGGTCCAACACGTCGTCGGCATGCTCGACGGAGCGTGCGTCTACGCGGTCGACGTGCCCGCGGACATCGACCCCAGCGACGGTGCGGCGGTCGACCTCTACGGGTACCACGGTCGCGTCGGCGACGCCGAGTGGCTCGCCGCGGGTCGCGCCGTGCAACTCGTCGAGTGGGGTCGTACGCACCGGTTCTGCGGCCGTTGCGGCACGCCGACGGAGGGCGCCCCGGGGGAGCGGGCCATGCGCTGCCCGGCATGCGGGTTGACGGCGTTCCCCCGTCTGGCGCCGGCGATGATCACGCTCGTGACGCGGGGCGACGACGGTCCGGACCAGGAGGCGCTCCTCGCCCGTGGCGTCCGGTTCCGCGGCCCGATGTACTCCTGCCTGGCCGGCTTCGTCGAGCCCGGGGAGTCGCTGGAGGGTGCGGTGTCGCGGGAGGTCCGCGAGGAGGTCGGCATCGAGGTCCACGACGTGCGGTACCGCGGCAGCCAGCCGTGGCCCTTCCCGCACAGCCTGATGGTCGGGTTCCGTGCCCGCTGGCTCTCCGGCGAGCTCCAGCTCGAACCGACGGAGATCGTCGACGCCGGCTGGTACCGACGCGACGCGATGCCGGACATCCCAGGCGGCATCTCGATCGCCCGCGCCCTGATCGACGAGTGGCTCCGCGGCGACTGAGTGCTGGCGGCAGCCGCGTCGGGCGGTCAGTGCGATCGGGCGCGCGGCTTGCGTCGCGGCTTCATCCGCTCCGTGAAGTAGTCGAGGATGATCTCGGCCCGCATCCGCCGGTGGACCGGCGACCCGGAGCGCGACAGCTCGTGACCCTCACCGGGGAAGCGGTAGAACGTCACGTCCTTGCCCAGCATGCGCAGGGCCACGAACAACTCCTCGGCCTGGCCGATCGGGCAGCGCAGGTCGTCCTCGGAGTGCAGGAGCAGGATCGGCACGTCGATGTCGCGCACATAGCGGATGGGAGACATGCGGGCGTACTCGTCGGGATCGTCGAGGTGGGTGACGCCGAGGTACACCTTGAACGCCGACGCGATGTCACTCGTCCACTCCTCGGAGATGAGGTTGTTGACGGAGCGCTCGCTGCAGATCGCCCGGAACCGGTGGCTGAAGCGTCCGGCCAGCGTGGTGGCCATGTACCCGCCGTAGCTGCCACCGATCATGCCGACCCGGTCGGGGTCGCAGAACCGGTAGCGGTCGAGCGCGGCATCGAGGACGGCGATCACGTCATCGACGTCCACCGTGCCCCAGCCGGTACCCGGCACGATCGCATGCTTGGACCCGGTGATCGCCTGGCCCCACGCGGTGTCCCGCCCGCTGCTGCCGCGGGGGTTGCACATGACGACGACGAACCCAGCCGCCGCCTGCATCTGGGCCTCGTCGAAGAACGCCTCGCCGTACTGGCCGAACGGCCCCCCGTGGACGTTCAGGAGGACCGGGTAGCGCCGCCGTGCCTCGAACCCCTCGGGGCGCATGATCCAGGCGTCGATCTCGTTGCTGGCGTCGGTGGTCGGAACGGTGAACCGCTCCCAGCCCCGCACGCTCGTCGTGATCGACGTCACCGGTCCGGTGAGGGTCACGATCTCGGCGGGATGCTCGACCGTCGATCGCGCCATCGCGACGACGCCGGCGGCGGCATCGAACGCGTGGACCGTCGACCGACCGTGCGTCAGCGGCTCGGGCGCAGCCGACCCGTCGGCCACGAGCCGGAACAGGTGGGTGTCACCGCGATCCTCCGCCGTCGCGAGCAGCGTGTCGTCGTCGAGCCACACCGGGGCACGCACACCGGCCATCGGGGTGAACGTGCGGTCGAGGCCGGTCGAGATCCACCGGTGCCCGCCGCCGTCGACCGGGATGACCCCGACCTTCAGGTTCTGCGGGTCGACGAGGGGATCGTCGACCCCGAGGAAGGCGACGCGGGTTCCGTCGGGCGAAATGGACGGGAACGCGTACACGCCCGTTTGCTTCGTGAGCGCCCGCACGTCCCCGTCGAGCGAGACCACGAACAGGTCCTCGCAGTAGTCGAGGTCCCACCCCTCGTGGCGGGCGGCGGCCGTGACGATGCCGGACGAGTCGGCCAGCCAGGCCACGCCGCGGTGCTGGGAGGGCCCAGGCGTCAGGTTGCGCACCTTCGCCGTGCCGTCGGCGGCGATGACGTGGACGTGCTTGGGACGATCGAAGACCCACCCCTCGTTGTCGAGCCGTGTGAAGAACGTCTCGATCTTGCGCGGCGGCTGCCAGCTCTCGTCCTTGGCGGTGTAGCGGTCGTCGCGCGTTCGGCTCGTGAAGCCGAGCCAGCGGCCGTCCGGAGACCACGCGACGTCGCTGATGCCGTCGGGCATCGCGACGACGGTGCGGACCTCGCCGGGACCGTCGGCCGGCATCACATGCAGCGTCGACTCGCCCTTCTTGTCGCCACGGCTGGACGTGAACGCCAACCACCGCCCGTCCGGGGACCAGACGGGCGCGCCGTCGAGCGGCCCGGCGGTGACCGGAGCCGGGGCGATGTCCGCACCGGCGAGCCAGATCCTGACGATCACCGTGTTCTCGGCCAGGTCGATGGTCGACACCGGGAACGCGATGCGCCGCCCGTCGGGCGACACGACCGGCGGTCCTGCCGACACGCGTCCGTCGAGGAGCTTCGTGACGATCTCCGTGTGCGGTGATCCGGCGTCGGGCGACGAGTCGGGCGGGGCCGTCGGGTCAGATGTTCCCACGGGGGCGAACCGTACCCGGCGTCCACGCTGGACGAACCGGGGTTACGGCCGCCTCCCTAACCGCCCAGGATCCGCGCTTGCAGAGCGCGCATCCCGGCGAGCCAACGCTGCGGGTCGTCGGCTTTGCGGCGCATGAACTCGGCGACCTCGGGGTGGGGGAGGATCAAGAAGCGCTCGTCGGCGATGGCGTCCGCCGCGACGTCGGCGACCTCCTCGGGCTCGAGGATGCGCGCCGTGCGCACGACCTGCACACCGACGCCGAGCTCGCCGTCGCCGCGGATCATGTCGGTGTTCACGCCCTGCGGGCACAGGCAGCTCACCCGCAGCCCCTGGTCGCCGTAACTGATCGACAGCCACTCGGCGAACGCCACTGCGGCCCGTTTGGTCACCGTGTACGGAGCCGAGCCGATCTGGGCCAACAGGCCCGCTGCCGACGCGGTCGAGCAGAAGTAGCCCTCGCCGCGCGCCAGCCACCCGTCGAGCAGGTGCTTGGCCGCCCACCGGTGGGCGTTGACGTTGATGTCGTAGGTCTTCGCCCACGCCTCCTCGCTCGTGTCGGCGAGCGTCGTCCCGCCGCCGATGCCGGCGTTGGCGAAGAACAGGTCGATCGGCCCGTTGGCCGCTTCGGCCGCGTTGATGAGCGCGATGTTCCCGTCCTCGGTCGAGACGTCGGCCCCGACGCCGATGGCTCCGGGCAACTCGGCGGCGACCCAGGACACGTCGGCGATGTCGGCGACGACGACGCGTGCCCCTCCGGCATGGAAGCGGCGGGCGAGTGCAGCGCCGATGCCGCGAGCGGCGCCGGTGACGACGATGTGGCGATCCGTGAGGTCCATACGACCGCGCATCGTAGGAGCCGCCGTCGAGCCGTCGAGCCGTCGAGAGCCGGCCCGACGCGGGGCTCCGCCGGTGCCGGCCCTCGTTCGGAGCACGTTCGTCGCCGGCATCGTGACGTTCGACCACGAACTGGCGAGCGCGACGGCTCGCCGGGGGATACCGTTGTCGCGGATGACCGAGCAGCTCGACCGACCGGCCAGCGCATCGAACGAAGCCGTGATCGCCGAGGCGATCGCCGTGATCGACCAGGCGCTCGGTCACATGCTGAGCCGCGAGCTGGTTTCGTCGAACGAGGTCGCCGATCTGCTGCTCGACGTGCGGACCGCGCTGACCGCTCCGGTCAGGGTGCCCGCCGCCGAGCCCGTCTGACCCGGGCGCCCGTCAGGTCCTTGAACGACCGCTCCAACGCGCGCGCCAGGCGCTCCGGTTCGGCGACCGCGACCGCGTCGATGTTGACGCCCATGTCGAGGCTGCCGAGGTATGACAGCAGCGTCAGGTTGAACGCCACCCCGGCCAGCGGACCGAGCGGGTAGTTCTCCAGCAGTTGGGCCCCGGTGATGTACATCGGCATCGGCGCGCCGCGGACGTTCGACGTGGCGAAGTCCACGGTCTGGGCCTGCTGGCGGGCCAGCCGGGTGACGACCGATGTGGGCAACGCGGTCGCGACCGCAGCCAGCGTGTCGAGCGAGGCCCCGCCGCTGTCGCTGCGAGCCGCCTCGGCGATCTCGTGGATCGCCCGGAAGCGATCGGCGATCGGCATCTCGCCTGTCGGCACCATCATGCGCGCCAACGACCAGGCGTTGGCGCCGGAGGCCGCGGTGCGGGTGCTCACTGCCATCGTGGCCCGCAGCTCGTCGACCGGCGCGTCGAGCTCGGCGTGATAGCGGGCCGCGGCGTCGGCGGCCGCGGTGAGGAACGCCGTGTTCAGCGTGCCCCCGAGCCGAGTGGCGGCGTCCTTCGTCTCACGGAACGGCGCCCGGACGACCTCCATGCGGCGACGCAGCGATCGCTGCGTCCACAGCGGCGAGCGGGCCCGCTCGACATCCGTGAGCTGGGCGAGGACGCCGCGAACGGTGTCGAAGGTCGCCGCGCTGGCAGCCGGGATGGCCGCCGGGTCGGCGAGCAGCTCGTGGACCTGGCGGGCGATGCCGATGGGGAGGCGGATCCCGCCGAGCAACAGGTCGCGCAGCGTCTCGACCGTCGTCGGCGGGGGCGGCGATGGTGCCGCATCGAGCGCAGCAGTGATGGCCGGCGGGTCGGGAGCGTCGCGCTCGAAGTCGAGGTACTGCAGCGACATCTGCACCCCGCCCTCGCCGTCGGTGATCGTGTGGTGCATCTTCTGCACGAGTGCGGCCCGTCCGTCCGGCAGCCCCTCCACGACCACGAACTGCCACAGCGGGCGCGATCGATCGAACGGATCGAGGACGATCAGACTCGCCAGGTCCAGGACCTGGCGGAGGTCACCGGGTGGTGGCACGGCGACGCGCCGGACGTGCTGGTCGATGTCGAAGTCAGGATCGTCGACCCACAGCGGCGCCGACAGCGTGACCGGCGCCGGATGCACCCGCCATCCGAGCCGGGGAACGTCGTGGATGGCCCGCTCCATGCGGGCGCGCAGGCGATCGAAGTCCGGCGGGCGGTCCAGGATCGAGACGGTGCCGAACGTGGACGAGAGGTGCGGATCCTTGTCGAGGCGCCACATCAGGCTCTCGGCGTCGCTCATCCGCCGTTCCGCGCCGCTCACGCGGCGATCCTGACACAGCGCGTCGGCGCCGACCTACCTCGCTGCGCCGCTCGCCGGGCGGCGCTCAGCGCGGGATCGACGTGTGCTTGAACTCGTTGAGGATGGGCCATTCGACCTGATCGAGCACGCGCTCGACGGTCTGTGTCGCGACCGCGGCATCGCCGCCGGGCAGTTCGAGCAGTCGCACGAAGACGGCGGCGTCTCCGACGATGAACGTCGGCACCCCCCACACGGTGTGGGAGTCGGCGTACGTCGTGTGCTCCTTCTCGATCGTCGCCAGCGGTCGGCCGCTGTCGACCTCGGCCCACACCGCGTCGACGTCGGCACCGGCGCCGGCGAGCACGGGGGTCAGGTCGGCACGCTCCTTGATCTGACCGGCCGCGCCGTGGCGATGCTCGAACAGGGCGTGGTGGACGTCGATGAAGACGTCCGGCTGGGTGTCACGCACGGCGATCGAGGTCTGCAGGGCGAGCAGCCCGGTGTCGTCCTGCGGGCGCTCCCAGATCGGCGCTTCGCCCTCGGCCACGTGGACCTGACCGAGCGAGAACGGGAGGAACGTGACGTCCCAGTCGGCGCCGCTGCGCAAGCCGACGATGACGTGGTCGTGGGCGATGCGGGCGTAGGGACAGCGGTAGTCGTACGTGAGCGCGAAGTGGCGGGACATGGTGGAGCCAACGCCGGAAGCGGTCAGCGGATTCCCAACCGCCGGATGAGCTGGCGGGCGCCGAGGCCGAGAACGGCCCCGACCGCCATGCCGGCGACCACGTCGGACGGATGGTGGATGCGGACGTACGCCCTGCTGGTGGCCACGATCGCCGCGCCGCTCCACAGGGCGGGAGCCCAGCGTCGGCCGTCCCAGCCAGTCAGCAGCACGGCGACGAAGGCAGCCGCGCTGGCATGTCCTGACGGGAACGACGACGTCTGGGGCCGTCGGACCGGGTACCTGGGATCGCCTTCGACTGTCGGTCGGGGCCGATGGAACAGGCGCTTGATGCCCTGGTTCACGAGCAGGCTCTCGGCACCGATGGCCAGCGCCAGCACCGGGACCTGCCGCGCCCGCTCGTCCGACGTCACGCCGCGTCCCACGTTGACCATGTGCCAGATCAAGCTGAAGTCGCCGAGCGCGGTCGCGCCGGCGAACACGGCGTCAGCGGCGGGGTGGCCCCGCAGCCGCTCGAGTTGCTCGTCGGCCCACCGGTCGACGTCGGCGATCCACGGGCCGAACGCCCGCCGGCCCGGGGCCGGCAGCGGCCGGGTGGTGGCATCGGGCGCGCCCGGCGCGGCGGCCGTCACGCCGTGCCGACGAGCTCGGGCAGGAGGACGCCGGGCGCCTCGATCGCTGCCCGGTCGGGGTCGCCGCCGAAGCTCGGGCACCACGGCTGGTACGCGCACGACGCGCACAGTGCGCTCGGGCGGGGCTTGAAGTCGCCCGTGACGCAGGCCCGCTCGACCGCCTTCCAGACCGCCGCGGTGCGCGTCGTGATGAAGCGCACCGACTGCTCGGAGGGCGTGGCCTCGATCGTCTCGCCGCTGCGCAGGTACATCAGGCGGATCGCGGTCGGGCGCTGCCCGAGGACCTGCTCGCAGAGGAACGAGTAGAAGTGCACGCCGGCGAGGCTCTTCTGCTCCCAGTTGACCGACGGGGCCCGCCCGGTCTTGTAGTCGGTGACGACGAACCCGCCGTCGCGGAGCTCGAGGCGATCGATGATCCCGCGCAGTGCGAGGTCCCCGACGCCCTCGGCCCGCACCGTGGCGCTGAGTCGCAGCTCGATCCCGATCGGCAGGATCGCCCGCGGGTCCTCCATCGTGAGGTACGTGTCGATGAGCGCCCGGCACTCCTGGTCGAACGACGCCGCCTGAGCCTCGGTGAGGTGCAGCAACGTGTAGTCCGACATCTGGTGGAACTCGACGCGGGCCTCGGCGAGCGCGGTCCGGAACACGTCCGGCCCACGGTCGTCCGCCGGGTGCGTGTACGCCAGCTCGAGCGCGCGGTGCACGAGCGAACCGCGCGTCGTGTGGATCGTGGGTAGGTCGGGCAGCTTCTCGATGCTCGAGAAGCGGAACGCCATCGGGCACGACGTGAACTGCTCGACCCGGCTGGGCGACAGGCTGGTCGGCACCTCGAACATGCGCCCATCGTACGACGGGGGTGTCACAGCGGGGTCGATGCCGTCGGGCGGCGTGACGTGCCGGTCAGCGAAGGTCAACCGGGGTCGATGTCGTCGAGGGCGTCGACGGCGTCCGTGACGAACCCGGCCATCGTCGCCGGGTCGGTGAACGGTCCGAAGTGGTCGAGCGACGAGTCGAGCACGAGGCGGCCGCGGGGGAGCCGTTCGGCGATCGAGCTCGCGATCCTGGACGGTGGGTCGTCGATCCGCCCGGCGGCGATGACGACCGGGACCTGGATCTCGCCGAGGTGGTCCCATGTCCGGTGGGAGCGACCGCGCTCGAACGTGGCGGCCTCGTAGGCCGGCTCGCACTTCAGGCGGACGCCGTCGCCGTCGGGCCGCACTCCGTCGCGCACGTAGGCCTCGAGCGCTTCGGGATCGAACGTCGCCATCGGCGGCTTCGACGCGTAGTTGGCGATGGCCGCGTCGACGGAGGCGAACGCGGGGCGCCGGCGGCGGGCGCCGTCGGCCAGCATGTCGCCGACGCCGTCGCGGCTGACCTCCTCGTCGAAGACGATCGGTTCGAACAGCACGAGCAGTCGGAACAGCTCCGGCGACCGGCGGGCGGCCATCAACAGGGCGGCGCCGCCCATCGAGTGGCCGAACCCGACGAGCCCGGCCCGCGCGCCGGGTTGCGCCGTCAGCACGTCGGCCGCGGCGAGGGCGTCGTCGCCATAGCGCTCCCAATCGACGTCGGTCACCGCGCTCGGCGTGTCGCCGTGCCCCCGGAAGTCGACGCCGAACGTGTGGAACCGCGGCGCGAGGTGGCGGGCCACCGGGCCGTAGGCGCGCCCGTGGAACCCGGTGGCGTGGGCGACGAGCACGACCGGGTGATCGGGCCCGGCGGTACCGGCCAGCTCATGGAGGGCGACGGGGGTGCCGTCGGCCGAGCGCACGTCCATCGGCCTCAGCTCACCACCTGACGACCGTTGCGCCGAGGCGCAGGTTCAGGCGTCGGGGCCTCGGCGCCGGCGCCGGCGCCACCAGAACAGGACGAGTCGGTCGAGCAGCACGCCGAGGCCGAGCGTGATGGCCAGGGCCACCCACACCGGCCATTCGACGCCGATGAACAGGAAGTCGAGCTTGGCCGAGTCGCTGTTCTGGAGGATGAAGACGATGCCGGCGACGCCGAGCACGACGAACGCGATGAGGGCGACCGATGGTCCCGAACTGGTGTGGACGACGTCACCGTCGTCCTCGCGGCGTTCGCCGTCGTGCACGCCACCCAGCTTGCCAGATCCATCCAGCGCTCCCGGTGACGCGGTCGCAGGCCTCGGGTCGGGGCGGCCGGCCGGTCCCCAGGATCAGGAGAACGCCTTGACGTAGATGCCGGTCTCGTCGCCGAGGTTCATCGGGACGTGGTAGTCCTCCTGGTCGGTGATCTCCGCCCAGTGGCCGGCGACGCCCTCGGGCGTGAGCTCGGGATCGTAGTAGCCCTGGGCCTCGGCGATGAACACCTCGGCCACGCGCCCGCCACCGCAGGAGTACACACGGCCAGTCGACTCGCACGACTCGTGGCCGAGGTAGACGACGACGGGCGTGATCAGCGCCGGGTCCAGCTTCGGGCCGAGGGGACCCATGATGTCCTCGGTCATGCGGGTGCGGGCCAGCGGGGCGATCGCGTTCGCCCGGATGCCGTACCGGTCACCCTCGATGGCGAGCACGCGGGTCAGGCCGACGAGGCCCATCTTCGCTGCGCCGTAATTGGCCTGCCCGAAGTTGCCGAACACGCCGGCCGCCGACGACGTCGAGATGATCCGCCCGTAGCGCTGCTCGCGCATGTGCACCCAGGCCGGGCGGGTGACGTGGAACGCGCCGCGCAGGTGCACGTCGATCACCGCGTCGGTGACCTCGGGGTCCATGTTCTGGAACGTCTTGTCCCGCAGGATCCCGGCGTTGTTGACGACGATGTCGACGCGACCGAACGCGTCGATCGCCGTCTGGACGATCGCCGCGCCGCCTTCCGGTGTCGCCACCGAGTTGGTGTCGGCGACGGCCTCGCCCCCGGCGGCGACGATCTCATCGACGACGAGCTGGGCGGCGCCGCTGTCGCTGCCCGATCCGTCGACCGCTCCGCCGAGGTCGTTGACGACGACCAGCGCGCCACGCGACGCGAACGCGAGGGCGTGCTGGCGGCCCAGTCCGCCGCCGGCGCCGGTGATGATCGCGACCTTGCCGTCGAAGCCCAGTTCAGACATGGGCCGGGACCGTATCGGCGGTCACCGGCGACGACACGGGCCGCCGCGTGTTTGCCGTCACCGGTGCTTCGACCGGTCAGCGGACGGTGCCGGTCGGCTCAGCCGGTCTCGAGGGCCCGGGATTTGAGGGCGCGGTAGTCGAGCTTGCCGTTGGCGGCCCGGCCGATCGACGGGACGCTGATGATCTGCTTGGGCGCCTTGTAGCCGGCCAGGCGCTCCTTGACGTGGGCGATCAGTGCGGCCGCGTCGATCGTGGCGCCGGCCTGCGGCTCGACGAGGGCGGTGATGGCTTCGCCGAAGCGGTCGTCGGGGACGCCGACGACGGCGGCGTCGGCCACCGACGGGTGCAGCTTGAGGGCTTCTTCGACCTCCTCGGGGTAGACCTTCTCGCCACCCGTGTTGATGCACTGGCTGCCGCGACCCAACAGGCGCACCGTGCCGTCGGCGTCGACGGAGGCGAAGTCGCCGGGGATCGAGTACCGCACCCCGTCGATCAACTGGAACGTGGACGCCGATTTCTCCGCATCCTTGTAGTACCCGATCGGTGTGTTCCCGCGCATCGCCACCCGTCCGACCTCGGTCGAGCCCCACTCGACGTCGCGACCGTCGTCGGTGACCACCCTCGTGTCGGGACCGAGCTTGAACGTGGCCGTCTGAGCGGCCCCATCGGCGGTGACGGTGCTGGAGGCCATGCCGATCGCCTCGCTCGACCCGAGCGTGTCGACCATGATCAACCGGCTGTTGTGGCGCAGCAGCCCGGCCTTGGTCTCGGCCGACCAGATGACGCCGCTCGAGATGATCACGCGCAGCGACGAGATGTCCCAACGGTCGGGTTCGGCGTCGAGGGCCCGCAGGATCGGCTTGGCGAACGCGTCGCCGACGATCGACATCGAGTTGACGCCCTCGACCTGGATCGTGTCCAGCAGCTCGGCCGGGTCGAAGCTGCGTCCCGCCATCGTGATGATGCTGCCGCCGATCATCAGCGTGCTCAGCGCGCTGAACAGACCGGTGCCGTGCATCAGCGGAGCGCCAGGGAGGTTGCGGGGGCCGGCGCGACCGATGCGGGCCAGTGCGGCGTCGAGGTCCTGGCCGGGCGGGAGGCGGTGGCGGCTCGACGCGTCGAGTGCGCCGAACATCGAGTCCTGCGGCCACATCACGCCCTTCGGCATGCCGGTCGTGCCTCCGGTGTACAGCAGCAGCAGGTCGTCGCCGGTGCGCCCCCATGGGCCGGCGACCGGGCCGGGCGGCGCAGTGGTGGCGGCCGTCTCGTACGACGTGGCCCACGCCGGGCACGGGCCGCTGGCGTCGTCGACCCACAGCCACGTTCGGATCTTCGGGAGCCGATCACGCAGGTCGGCGATCCGTTCGGCGAACGTGCCGTGGAACACGACGGCCACCACGTCGGCGTTGTCCCACAGGTAGATCAGCTCGTCGGACGTGTAGCGGTAGTTCGTGTTGGCCGTCGCCAGCCCTGCTTTGAACGCAGCGAACGTCGACTCGAGGTACTCCGGGCCGTTGTAGAGGTAGAGGCCGACTTTGTCCTGCCGGGCGACGCCGGCGGACAACAGGGCGGCGGCGACCCCGTCGGCCCGTCGATCGAACTCGGCCCACGTCGTCGACAGCCCGGCGTGGCGCTGGGCCAGCTCGTCGGGCTGGTGCCGGGCAATGGCCTCGAACAGATCTGCGAAGTTCCAACCGCTCCCACGTTCCGTCATCGCCGGCGACGCTACCCCCGGCTCGGGGCGCGGCTGTCAGGCGGGCCGACGGTCGGTTGCGAAAGCGGGAGGCCCGACGGCGCCGAGCCGACGACACTGGTCGTCGTGGGCGACGACTGCCCGAACGCCGTTGTCGAGGCGATCATGACGACGCGGGCGATGCGCCGCTTCACGACGAGCCGGTCGCCGACGACGAGATGGTGACGTGCGTGCGCGCCGCCCAGCACGCGCCGAGTGGTGGGAACCTGCAACCGCAGCAGTACGTCGTCGTGACGAACCCGGGCCGGCGGGCCGCCGTCGCCCACTGGTACGGCCGCGCGTTCCGGCGCTCCGACGCCGTCCAGGTCGAGCCCGCGCACCGTGACGCTGACGACGCGTCGACCTGGCGCCGCAGTCGGGCGTCGGCCCACCACCTCGCCGACTCTCCGGCGATCGTCCTGTTCCTCCAACCGGTCGTCGACTGGGTGGACCGCGACCGCACCGGGTCGATGGACGTCGGGCGCATCGACGCCAGCGTGTATCCGGCGGTCCAGAACATCTGTGTCGCCGACCGGTCATTCGGGCTGGCGACGGTTCTGACGACGGTGATCCGGATCCACGGTGCCGAGGTGCTCGATGAGCTCGGAGTGCCGCCGGGCCACTTCGAGATCGCCGCGCTGGTTCCGGTCGGGCGTCCGGCCGGACAGTTCGGACGGGCGCCGCGGCGGCGCGCCGACACCGTCACCCACTGGGACCGGTGGCAGGGACGACGTCAGGCGCAGTGACCGTCAGCCGACGCGGACGGGCAGCGTCCGGCCCCAGCGCTCGGCCAACACCGACTTGACGCCGAGCGGTCCTGCGGCGCGACCGTTGACCGGGGTCAGGCGGCGCTGGGCGGCGACGTCGCCAGCGAACGCGTGCGCGGCGGTCTCGGGCTCGACGTTGGCGACGGCCAGGATCGCGCCCGTCACCCCGAGGGCCCCGGCCGCCGAGAGCAACCACGGTGAGCCGACGAAGAGCCATCCCGGGAACACGTCGAGCGTCCGCAGCAGCCGGCTCATGTCGCCCGACGAGTCCTTGATGCCGGCCACGCCGACGTCGGCGAGCGCGGCGAGCGCCTCGACGCCGACGCCCGGCGCCGACATCGCGGGGAAGTGGTAGGCCAGCACGGGCACGGCTCCGGCGACGGCCGCGACCACCTCGCGGTAGTAGGGCACGGGGTCGGTGGCGCCCGGCCCCGACAGCGCCAGCACGGCGGCGGACCCGGCGGCGACGACCTCGGCGCTCAGCCGTGCGGCCTGGCGGGCTGACGGCGCCCCCGTGCCGACGAGCACCGGCACGTCGTCGGGTACGGCGTCCCGTACGACGGTGGTGAGCGCGACCCGCTCGGCTCCGTCGAGGGCGGCCGCCTCACCCGTCGA
>JBEVOM010000220.1:0-48685 GCA_040507575.1 Ilumatobacteraceae bacterium | reverse complement strand
CAGGCGGTCGTGACCGTGCCGGCGTACTTCGACGACGCGCAGCGCCAGGCCACCAAGGAGGCCGGGCAGATCGCCGGGCTCGAGGTGCTCCGGATCATCAACGAGCCGACCGCCGCGGCCCTGGCCTACGGGCTCGACAAGGGCGACAAGGATCAGACGGTGCTCGTGTTCGACCTGGGCGGCGGCACGTTCGACGTCTCGCTGCTCGAGATCGGCGAGGGCGTCTTCGAGGTCAAGGCCACCCACGGTGACACGCAGCTGGGCGGCGACGACTGGGACCAGCGGATCATCGACTGGCTCGTGAAGTCCTTCAAGGACGGTCACGGTGTGGACCTGTCCGCCGACAAGATGGCGGTGCAACGCCTGAAGGAGGCCGCCGAGAAGGCGAAGATCGAGCTCAGCCAGGTGCAGTCGACGCAGATCAACCTGCCGTTCATCACCGCCAACGCCAACGGTCCGTTGCACCTCGACGAGACGCTCACCCGCGCCAAGTTCCAGGAGATGACCTCCGACCTGATGGAGCGGTGCCGCATCCCGTTCGAGCAGGCGCTCAAGGACGCCGGCGTCGAGAAGGGCGACCTGCACCACGTGATCCTCGTCGGCGGCTCGACCCGCATGCCGGCCGTCACCGAGCTCGTGCAGAGCCTCACCAGCAAGGAACCGAACAAGACCGTCAACCCCGACGAGGTCGTGGCGATCGGCGCGGCCGTCCAGGCCGGTGTGCTGCGCGGCGACGTGAAGGACGTGCTGCTGCTCGACGTCACCCCGCTGAGCCTCGGCATCGAGACCAAGGGCGGCGTGATGACCAAGCTCATCGAGCGCAACACCACCATCCCGACGAAGCGCACCGAGGTGTTCACCACGGCCGAGGACAGCCAGCCTTCGGTCGAGATCCACGTCATCCAGGGCGAACGCGAGATGGCCAGCTACAACAAGACGCTCGGCAAGTTCCAGCTCGTCGACCTGCCGCCGGCACCGCGTGGCGTCCCCCAGATCGAGGTCACCTTCGACATCGACGCCAACGGCATCGTCCACGTGTCGGCGAAGGACCGGGCGACGAACAAGGAGCAGTCGATGACGATCACGGGGCAGTCGACGCTCGACAAGAACGACATCGAACAGATGATCAAGGACGCCGAGGCGCACGCCGTGGACGACCGCAAGCGGCGCGAGGAGGCCGAGGTCCGCAACAACGCCGACTCGCTCGTGTACCAGACCGAGAAGGTGCTGCGCGAGCAGGGCGACAAGGTCCCGGCCGAGGAGAAGGCCGCCGTCGAGCAGCCGCTCGCCGACCTCAAGAAGGCGCTCGACGGCAACGACACCGCCGCCATCAAGACGGCCAGCGAGACGCTGATGTCGGCCAGCCAGGCGTTCAGCCAGAAGCTGTACGAGGCGGCCGCCCGGGACGCCAACGCCACCGGGTCCTCGGCGTCGGGCCAGGCCGACGGTGCCGGCACCGTCAACGACGAGGAGATCGTCGACGCCGAGATCGTGGACGACGAGGGCAAGTCGGCGTGACGCAGTACGACGCGACCTCCGACTCGTCGGGGGGTCCTGTCGCCGAGACGGATCCCCCCGACGAGTCCCTGCTCGACGAGCTGGTGACCACGCCCCCTGGGGAGGCAGAGACCGCGGGGGCCGACGAGCTCGGCTCCCGCTTGGAAGACGAGATCCAGGAGCTCGCCTCGCAGCGCGACGAGTACCGCGATCTGGCGCAGCGGGTGCAGGCCGACTTCGAGAACTACCGCAAGCGCGTCCAGGTGCAGATCCGCGACGAGGCCGACCGGGCATCCGGCCGGCTCGCCGAGGCGCTGCTGCCCGTGCTCGACGCGACCGAGGCGGCGTACCTGCGACATCCCGACGAGGTCGGCCCGCTGCTCAACGTGCTGCTCAGCGAGCTACGCAAGCAGGGCCTCGAGGCGATGCACCTGCTCGACCAGCCGTTCGACCCGAACGTCGCCGAGGCCGTCGCCCATGAAGCGGGCGAGGGCGGCGATGTCGTCGTGGCCGAGGTGCTGCGCAGCGGCTACGCCTGGAACGGCCGGACGCTGCGCCCCGCCATGGTCCGCACGCGCGACTGACGACGGGGAGGATTGGCCGATGGCCGCGCAACGGGAGTGGTACGAGAAGGACTACTACAAGGTCCTCGGCGTCGCCGACACAGCGACGCCCAAGGAGATCACCAAGGCGTATCGCAAGCTGGCGCGCGAGCTGCACCCCGACAAGAACCCGGGCGATGCCGCCGCCGAGGAGCGGTTCAAGGCCGTCTCGGCGGCGTACGACGTCCTCGGGGACGAGACGCGGCGGGCCGAGTACGACGAGGTCCGCCGGCTCGGCCCGGCTGGCGGCGGGCAGGGCCCCGGCGGGTTCACGTTCAACATGGACGATGCCAACGCCAGCGGGCTCGGCGACATGCTCGGGCAGATGTTCGGACGGCGTGGCGGGCGCGGTGGTGGCGGCCCGGCCGGCGCCGGGCCTCGACGGGGGGCCGACGTGCAGGCCGAGCTGACGCTCGACTTCGTCGACGCGGCGCGCGGCATGACGACCACGCTCCACCTCACGAGCGACGCCCAGTGCTCGACGTGCGACGGGTCGGGTGCCCGTCCCGGCACGACGCCGAAGCTGTGCCCGCAGTGCGGCGGCCGCGGCGTCATCGACGACAACCAGGGCCTGTTCTCGTTCTCCACGCCGTGCCGCCGATGCGGCGGCGCCGGCACCGTCATCGAGGACCCGTGTCCGACCTGCCGAGGCACGGGGGTCGAGAAGCGGGCCCGCGAGGTGCAGGCGCGCATCCCCGCCGGTGTGTCGGACGGTCAGACGATCCGGCTCAAGGGCCGCGGCGCGCCGGGCCGCAACGGTGGACCGGCCGGAGACCTGCTCGTCGAGATCCACGTCGCCCCGCACCCGCGCTTCGGTCGCAACGGGAACGAGCTCACGGTGCGCGTGCCGGTCGCGTTCGCGGTTGCGGCCCTGGGCGGTGACGTCGCCGTGCCCACGCTCGAGGGTCCCAGCGTCACGCTGCGGATCAAGCCGGGCACGCAGTCGGGCAGCCGTCACCGTGTCCGGGGCAAGGGCATCGAGTCCAAGAAGGGGACCGGTGACCTCATCGTCACCGTCGACGTGACGGTGCCGACGTCGCTGTCCGATGCCGAGCGGGCTGCGATCGAGCAGCTCGCCGCGGCCAGCGCCGGCGAGCCCGTCACTGCGACGAGGGAGCCGACATTGTGATCCGCCGCACCCAGGCCGTGTACGTGATCTCGGTCGCCGCCGAACTGGCCGGCATGCACCCGCAGACGCTGCGCATCTACGAGCGCCGCGGCCTCGTGCTGCCAGCTCGCACGCAGGGCGGGAACCGCCGCTACAGCGACGCCGACATCGAGGTGCTGCGGCGCATCGCCCAGCTCGCGGACGAGGGGATGAACCTCGAGGGCATCCGCCGGGTGATGGAGCTGGAGGCCGAGAACGAGCGGCTGCGGACCGAACTGGCTGCTGCCCGCCGGCAGGCCGACCAGGCCGCGGCGAGGGCCCGGGAGTCGGCCGGGCTCGTGCCGCTGAAGCAGGCGCTCGCCGTGTTCGGCGAGACCCCCGCGTTCCTCCGCGACCGCGACCGCTGACCGCCGACCCGGCTCGGCGGGCGTCAGCGTCCGCCGACGAGGGTGCGGGCGATGAGGGGGACGCCGGGGCGGTAGACGAGGTGGTCGGGGCTGGGGGCATCGAGCACGACGAGGTCGGCACGCGAACCGGGTCCCAGCCAGCCGACGTCGTCGCGACGCAGGGCGCAGGCGCCGCCGAGCGTCGCCGCCGTGAGGGCCTCGTGCGTCGTCATCGCCATGTCCCGCACGGCGAGCGCGATCACGAACGACATCGACGTCGTGTAGCTCGACCCGGGGTTGCAGTTCGTCGCCAGGGCGACGGTGGCGCCGGCGTCGATGACCCGACGGGCGTCGGGGTAGGGCTGGCGGGTCGAGAAGTCGGTCGCCGGCAGGAACGTCGCGACCGTCGTCGCCCCGGCCAGCGCGTCGACGTCGGCCGCCGACAGGTACGTGCAGTGGTCGACCGATGCGCACCCGAGCTCGACGGCGAGCTGGACGCCGGGACCGGTGCCGAGCTGGTTGGCGTGCAACCGCAGCCCGAGCCCCACCGCGCGCCCGGCTTGCAGGACGGCACGGCACTGCTCGGCGTCGAACGCTCCGGTCTCGCAGAACGCGTCGATCCAGCGGGCATGGGGCGCGGCGGCCGTCAGCATCGCGCCGCACACGAGATCGACGTAGTCGTCGGATCGGCCCGCGTACTCGGGCGGCACCACGTGGGCGCCGAGGAACGTCGCGTCGGGGGTCAGCTCGCCGGCCAGGCGCAGCAGCCGGGCCTCGTCGGCGACCGTTGCGCCGTAGCCCGACTTGATCTCGATCGTCGTGATGCCTGCGGCGCGGGCCTCGACGAGCCGCGACGCGGCGAGAGCCCGCAGCGCGTCGTCGGACGCCGCACGCGTCGCCGCGATCGTCGTGGCGATCCCCCCGGCCTCGTACGGCGCCCCGGCCATCCGAGCGGCGAACTCGGCCGCCCGGTCCCCGGCGAAGACCAGGTGCGTGTGGCTGTCGACGAAGCCGGGGATCACGCAACGGCCGGCGGCGTCGATCCGATCATCGGCGGCGGGCGGCCGTCCCGTCCCGACGGCGATGACGCGGTCACCGTCGATCACGACGTGGGCGTCGCGCCGCGGCCCGTCGTCGGTGTTCGTGACGAGCAACCCGATGTCGTCGACGACGACCGTCACACCAGCGCCGCCCGCAGTTCGGCGGCGACGTCCATGCCGACGTGCCGACCATCGCGCACGAGGACCCGGCCACCGACCACGACGTGTCGGACGTCGCTCGCCGTCGACGCGAACACGACCATGCCGATCGCGTCCTGCGCCCCGCCCCCGGCCGTGCGCACCGAGTCGAGCGTGATCGTCGTCAGGTCGGCCAGCGCCCCTGGCTCGATGCGGCCGGCGTCGGGCCAGCCGATGCCCGCATGGCCGTCGGCGGTCGCCATCCGCAGCAGCGCGTTCGCCGTGTGACCGCCGCGTCGCCGCGAGGCCAGTCTCTCGTCGAGCTCGATCGCTCGCGCCTCCTCCAGCAGGTCGATGACCGCGTGGGAGTCGCTGCCGAGGGTCAAGCGGCAGCCGGCGTCGCGCAGCGCGATCGTCGGACCGATGCCGTCGGCGAGGTCACGCTCGGTGGTCGGGCAGATGCAGCACGAACAGCGGGCCGACCCGAGCGCGTCGATGTCACCGGGGGTGAGGTGGGTGGCGTGCACGGCGGTGAACCGCTCACCGAGCCCGCCGGAACGCGCCAGCACGGCGACCGGCGATGCCCCGTGCGCCGCGACGACCTGGTCGTTCTCGGCCGGCTGCTCGGAGACGTGGGCATGCAGCGGGCACTGGCGGGCCGCGGCCCAGTCCGCGACCGTGGCGATGGACCCGGGGTCGACCGCCCGCACCGAGTGCACGGCGGCACCGATGCGGACGTCGGGTGCATCAGCGAGCGCCGAGGCCCGGACGGCCCATGCGTCGGCATCGCGGTCGGCGAATCGGCGCTGCGTCGGGTCGAGCTCGCGGTCGGGACCGCCGCGCAGGTAGCACGCGTCCAGCAGCGTCAGTCGGATCCCGGCGTCCCGGGCGGCGGAGATCAGCGCGTCGCCCATCGCGTTCGGGTCCCCGTACGGGACCCCGCCCGGCCCGTTGTGCAGGTAGTGGAACTCGCCGACGGCGCTGATCCCGGTCAGCACCATCTCGCCGTAGACCGCCCGCGCCAGCGCGAGGTAGGAGTCCGGGTCGAGCTGCTCGGCGAGCGCGTACATCTGCTCACGCCACGTCCAGAACGACCCCGTCCCCCTCTGGGTGCGGCCGCGCAGGGCGCGGTGGAACGCGTGGCTGTGGCCGTTGGCGAATCCGGGCACCGTCAGGCCGGCCAGGCGCACGACGTCGGGCGTCGCCGGTCGGCCGGGCGAAACGCTGGTGATGCGATCACCGTCGACGGTCACCAGGACGTCCGACACCGCGTCCTCACCGCCGAGCCACGCCAGCTCGCAGTGGTAGGCGGTCGGCACGGGTGCGATCATCGCACCGCCCGGCCGTCGGCAATTCCTCCGGAGTTGGGCTCGCGCCAGGCGCGGGCCCAGCGGCTCAGCATCGTCAGCTCTCGGTCATCGGGAGGCGGACGCCGCGCTCGGCGGCGACGTCGACGGCGCGGTCGTAGCCGGCGTCGGCGTGGCGGATGACGCCCGTGCCAGGGTCGTTCGTGAGCACCCGCTCCAGCTTCCGGGCGGCGAGGTCGGTCCCGTCGGCGACGGCGACCATCCCGGCGTGGATCGAGCGGCCGATGCCGACACCACCGCCGTGGTGGATCGACACCCAGGAGGCACCCGACGACGTGTTCACGAGCGCGTTGAGCAGCGGCCAGTCGGCGATCGCGTCGGATCCGTCGGCCATCGCCTCGGTCTCCCGGTACGGCGAGGCGACCGAACCCGAGTCGAGGTGGTCGCGCCCGATCACGATCGGCGCCGAGACGTCACCGCGGCGCACCATGTCGTTGAACCGCGCCCCCAGCCGCGCCCGCTCGCCGTACCCGAGCCAACAGATGCGCGCCGGCAGACCCTGGAACGCGACGCGCTCCGAGGCCAGTCGGATCCAGCGAGCCAGGCCGTCGTCGTCGGGGAACTCCTCGAGGACGGCTCGATCGGTGGCGGCGATGTCCGCCGGATCGCCCGACAGCGCGACCCACCGGAACGGGCCCTTGCCCTCGCAGAACAAGGGTCGGATGTAGGCCGGCAGGAACCCGGGGTAGGCGAACGCTCGGTCGAAGCCGCCGAGCTCGGCCTCGGCCCGCAGGCTGTTGCCGTAGTCGAAGACCTCGGCGCCGCGCTCCATGAACCCGACCATCGCCGCGCAGTGGATGGCCATCGATCCGCGGGCCCGGCGGGTCAGCTCCTCAGGATCGGTCGCGGCCATCTCGGCCGCCGCCTCCGGTGTGACATCGACCGGCACGTACGACAGGGGATCGTGAGCGCTCGTCTGATCGGTGACGATGTCGGCCGCGAACCCGAGGTCGAGCAGCCGCGGCAGCACGCTGGCCGCGTTGCCGACCAGGCCGACCGACAACGCCCGCCGCTCGTCACGCGCGCTCGTGCACCGGCCGATCGCGTCGTTGAGGTCGTCGGCGATCTCGTCGAGGTACCCGGTGTCGACGCGACGATGGATCCGCCATGCGTCGACGTCGACGCACAGGGCGACGCCGTCGTTCATGGTGATCGCCAGCGGCTGGGCACCACCCATCCCGCCGAGACCGGCGGTCAGCGTGATCGTGCCGGCCAGCGTGCCGCCGAAGCGGCGTCGGGCGATCTCGGCGAAGCACTCGTAGGTGCCCTGGAGGATCCCTTGGGTCCCGATGTAGATCCACGACCCGGCCGTCATCTGGCCGTACATCGTGAGGCCCGCGGCCTCGAGCCGGCGGAACTCGGTCCACGTCGCCCAGTCGGGGACGAGGTTGGAGTTGGCGATCAGCACCCGCGGCGCCCATTCGTGGGTGCGGAACACGCCGACCGGCTTGCCCGACTGGACGAGCATCGTCTCGTCGTCGCCGAGCGTGCGCAGCGTTCGCAGCATGGCGTCGAAGGCGTCCCACGAACGCGCCGCTCGCCCGGTTCCACCGTACACGACGAGATCGTCGGGTCGTTCGGCGACGTCGGGGTCGAGGTTGTTCTGCAGCATGCGGAAGGCGGCTTCCTGCGGCCAGCCGCGGCAGCTCAGCTCGACGCCGCGTGGGGCGCGCACGGGACGGGCGCCGGTGCTCACGGGGTCACTGTTCCACACCGGGAGGTGCCGACGGCCGGACCTGCTACCCGCCGAGCGCCCGGCCGATCGCGATCATCTCGGCGGCGGTTGCGTCGGATTCCAGGCGGTGCTCGCGGTCGCCGGTGATCCACCACAGCACCCGCCCGGCGGCGACGATCCGCGACGGGGTCTGCAGGACGTGCTCGCCCTCGATCAGCACCGCGAAGTCGCCGACGCCGGCGATGTCCTCGGTGCGATCCTCGCGACCCAGCCGCTTGACGATGGCGAGGTCGCCACCGGCTGGGCGCACCCACAGCGTCGTGCCGTCGTCCCACGCCAGCAGCACGCCGCCCTCAGGAGGGGCACCGGCCGCATCGGGGTCGCCCAGCGGCCCGGCCGTGAAGCGAGCCGGCTCGATGCCCGTCGCCATCACTCCCGCGTCGACGGCGAGCGGGGTGACGTCCTGCGCGAACGAACCGGTCGCAGTCGTTGCGTCGTCGTGCTCGATGTGGAGGCCGAACCAGCGGGCCACCGCCTCGCGGGCCGGACTGATCGCGAGCACGGCGGCGACGGCAGCGACGACGAGCGCCGCGGCGGCCAGCAGGACCCGACGACGGCGGACGGAACGACGAGCGCCGGCCCTGGCGTCGGCGGCGCGGTCGGCGGGTGCGAGTGGGGGGACGTCGAGGTGGTCGCCCAACGACGCCAGGACGGCGTCGAGGTGGTCGTCGGTCATCGGCTCAGCCACCGGCGTCCTCCAGGTGTCGGCGCAGGTGGATCCGGGCCCGCGTCAGTCGGGACTTGACCGTTCCCGGCGGGCAGGCCAGCACGTCGGCCATCTCGGACTCGCCGAGCTGCTCGAAGTAGCGCAGGGCGATGACCAGGCGGTCCTCCACGTCGAGCCGGTTGATGGCGGCCAGCACGAGCCGGCGCTCGGCGGCCGTGATCACGTGCTCCTCGGTCGAGTCGGCGGCCGGCTCGCGCCGCCCACCGGCCCGCAGCGCCAGGGCCGCCATCCGTCCCCGCTGGCGGCGGTCGTTGCGGGCCGTGTTGGCGACGATGCGGAAGAACCACGGTCGGAACGGGCGGGCGGCGTCGTATCGGCCGATCGACGACCACGCCCGCTCCATGGCCACCTGCACGACGTCGTCGGCGCCCTCGGCGGTGCCGAGCACGACCGTCGCCAGGCGCAGCGCGCCCGGTGCCTCGTGGCGGACGAGCGCGTCGAAGTCGGCATGGTCGAGACGGCGGATCGCAGCTTCATACCGCACAGGTTCGGTCGGGCCCGTCACCCGCCGAGCAGGTGCTCGACGAGCCGGTCGATCTCGTCGTCGGTCAGGGTGAGGACGGGCATCACGGCACTCGACGTGCTCGCCGGTGATCTGAACCCACCGGGATCGCGCATCGAGTCGCCCAGGTACGTGGCCGCGTCCATGCCCGGCCGCCGGGTCCCGGCCCATCGGGCGGCTTCGGCGAGCGATGGGCCGACACCGGCCATCGCCGTCGAGCCCGGCCCGGCGTGGCAGGTCGCGCACCCCTTCGCGGCGAACAGCTGCGCACCGTCGAGACCGGCCGCGGTGGACCCGGCAACCGGCGCGGCGCGCGACGGGCCGACGCGACCCAGCGCGGCGGCCGCGCCGCCGATGCACAGCGCGAGGCCGACGGTCGCGACCGCGGCGCGTCTCACGGCGTGGTCACGCCGTGATCCCCGTGCGCCGCGATCGCGCGTCGAGGACGATCATCCAACCGCAGGTCACGGCGGCGAGGGCGAACAACGGCACGGTCCACGTCGGCAACCACGCATCGCTGGACGTCGTGGCACCTGCGGCCGTTCCTCCGACACCGACTGGGATCTCGACCCACTGCTCGGCGAGGACGAGCCCGTTGCGCATCTCGACGTTGACCGACAGGGTGGTCACGTCGGGGGGCACGGCGATCGTCGCCTCGTAGTGGCCCGGCGTGGAGCCAGGCGTCGCCTCGACGAACCACGTCGCCGCAGCGGAACGGACGGCCACACCGATGTCGGAGGCGCCCCACTCGTCGGCGACGACCGGCGTCACGCCATGTTGCAGGAGCTGGAATCCGATGGTCGCGTCGTGTCCCGCCTCGATCGGCGGCAGTGGATCGAGTGACGCCACCGCCCATCCACCGGCCCGACCCACCGAGGGGACGAGGACGATCGCCGATGCCAGGAGAACGCCGAAGAGTCGCTTCATGTCCGTCCTACACCGCTCGCTCCGTTCCGGTTCGCCGGCTGACCACGCGCGGCGCGGCGGACCGGCGGCGCGATGAGCGCATGGGTCAGTGCAGCGTGTCGCCGATGCCGGCCTCGGCTGCCCCGACGACGCTGGCGTCGTGCACGGCCACCTCGACCGCGGCGAGGCGCGGCGCCAGCCACCGGTCCGGTCCCGGTCCGCCGGCCGCGGCCAGCACGATGTCGGCCGCCCCGCCTGTGCCGGGCGCCGGGCACAGCGGTGCTCGCAACTGCAACGCCCAACTCGCCGCGGTGAGCTCCACGGCCAGGATCCGCGTGAGGTTGGCGACGGCCGTGCGCAGCTTGGTGGTCGCCGACCAACCGAGCGACACGTGGTCCTCTTGCATCGCGCTCGTGGGCAGCGTGTCAGTGCTCGCCGGGACGGCCAGGCGACGGTTCTCGGCGACCATCGCGGCCTGCGTGTACTGGGCGATCATGAGACCGGAGTCGACACCGGCGTCGGGCGCGAGGAACGGGGGCAGGCCGCGTGAGCGGGTCGGGTCGAGCAGACGGTCGGTCCGGCGCTCCGACAGCGCGCCGACGTCGGCGATCGAGATGGCGAGGAAGTCGGCGACAGCCGCGACCGGAGCGCCGTGGAAGTTGCCGCACGACTCGACCCGGCCGTCGGGCAACACGACCGGATTGTCGATGAACGAGACGAGCTCGCGGTCGGCCACGGCCCGGGCGTGCGCGACCGTGTCGCGGGCCGCACCGTGCACCTGCGGCGTGCAGCGCAGCGAGTACGCGTCCTGCACGCGGTCGTCGCCGTGACGGTGGCTGGCGACGATGGCCGACCCGGCGAGCAGCGCTCGGAGGTTCGCCGCGCTCGTCGCCTGGCCGAGCTGCGGCCGCATGCCGACCAGGTCGGCGGCGAAGGCCCGATCGGTGCCGAGCAGCGCTTCGGTCGTCATCGCCGCGGCGATGTCGGCGACTTGCAGCAGGACGTCGAGGTCACCGAGCGCGAGCACGAGCATGCCGAGCATCCCGTCGGTGCCGTTGATGAGAGCCAGGCCCTCCTTGGCCCGGAGCGCCACGGGAGCCGTCCCGGCCTCGGCGAGCGCGGTGGCGCCGTCGATCGACGAGCCGTCGGCCCGTCGCGCTTCACCCTCACCGACCAGGACGAGCGCGGCAGCCGCGAGTGGCGCGAGGTCACCGCTGGCGCCGAGCGACCCGTGCTCGCGCACGACGGGCGTGATGCCCGCGTTGAGCACGGCCAGCATCGTGTCGACGACCACCGGCCGGGCACCGGAGAAGCCCATCGCCAGGCTGCGGGCCCGCAGCAGCACCATCGCCCGCACGACCTCCCGATCGACCTCGGCGCCGAGACCCGCGGCGTGGGAGCGTACGAGTGCGAGCTGGAGCTCGGCCGAGCGCTCGTCGGGGATCACCGTGTTGGCGAGCGCCCCGAAGCCGGTCGACACGCCGTACACGGATTGCGCGCTGCCGATGAGGGCCTCGACGACGGCGGCGCCCCGTTCGATGGCGGTGCGGGCGTCGTCACCGAGGCGGACGGCCCGACCGCGGCGAGCCACGTCGATGACCGCGGTCGCGGAGACGCCACCGGGTCCGAGCACGAGCGCGTCGAGTGGTGGCGAGGCGGACACGGGCAGCTCAGGCGCAGAGCGGATCGCCGCGGCGCCAGCGGCTCATGCCACCGCGCGAAGGGTTCGCGGCCAGCTCGTCGCGCGCCGCCAGCCACGATCGGGCCCACGTCGCCGGATCGCGCAGCTCGGTTGTGGGATCCCGGCGGCTGCGGGCGATGAAGCCGGGGAACGCCGGCCGCCCGGTCGGCTGACCGACCGGGTGGTAGCGCAGGTCCAAGCTGACCCGCACCTCGGCGGTCGTGCGGTTCGCGAAGGACGTGTGGATCGTGTTGCGGTGCAGCAGCAGGACAGTGCCGGGCTCGATCGGGACCGGGACGGCGCGGCCACCGAGGAGCGCGTCGGGTATGCCGCCAGGGTTCGACGAGCTGGACAGTGCGCAGTGGGTGACGAGACCACGACGATGGGATCCCGGGATGACGTGCAGGCACCCGTTGTCCACGGTTGCTGGGGTCAGCGGCATCCAGACGGTCAGCGTGGCGGTGGCGTCGGCCTCGGGGAGCACGACGCCCTGATCCTGGTGCCACGGCACCCGCAGGAGCGCGCCGTGGTCGCCGTCGCGGGCGACGCCCGCTGGGAGCTTCATGCGGATGTGCTGGACCGGGTTGCAGTAGATCTCCGGCCCGACGAACGCTTCGACGACGTCGAGCAGCCGCTCGTCGCGCAGCGCCGCGAACATCGCCGGGCCGACATGGAGCGGCGTGTCCGGGGTGATGCCGAAGCGGGGGAGGCTGATGTCGAAGTGTTGGGCGTGGCTGCTGCCGGTCCGAGTGGCCAGGTCGAGCAGTCGCTGGGTGACCGGCCGATCGGCCGGGAGATCGATGCCCGCGGCGCCGGCGATCTCGTCCAGGACGACCTGGTACTCGGCCCAGATCGCGTCGAAGCTCGGATCGACGACGTCCTCGACGACGAGGTAGCCGTTCGTCTCGAACCGTTCGCGGTCCCCTGCGCTCACCACGACCGACGGCACCCCGTGGACGCTACTCCCCGACCGGATCAGTGGCGCTTGACGCCGCCGTACTTCATGCGGGTGTCGCTCATCGACGCCACGCGGACCTCGTCGGCGTCGTCGGCGATGCCGGCGGCGACGACCTCGCCGACGCAGAACGTGTGCGTGCCGACGTGATGGGCGGCCCGCACGACGCAGTCCAGCCAGGCGACGGCCTCGGCGAAGATCGGCGCGCCGGTCTCGGCGGTGTGCACCGCTCGGCCGTTCAACGTCATCGCCGCGGCGTCGAGCGCGGCCGGCTTGGAGAACTTCACGAAGACGCGGGTGTCCTCGGCCGACCAGAGGTTCACCGTGAATGAGCCACCGTCGGTGATGAGCCGATGGGTGACGGCGCTGGTGTCGACGCCGACGCCGATCAGGACGGGTTCCATCGACACCTGCGTGATCCAGCTCGTCGTCATGGCGTTCCACTCGTCACCGGCCCGCGACCCGACCAGCGCCAGCGCGTTCGGGATCTTCCACGTCGCGCGGTTCAGCAGTTCGTCGTCGAGCGCCATCGCGCCGAGCCTATGAGCCCGGCCCGGCGCCAAGCGCGGTGCACCCGCCGACGAGGCCTGCGCCGCGTCGCACGCGACGCAGCGCGATGGGGCAGGCTTGCGGCGTGACGCACGGCGACGCCAGGGCCCGCCGCGTCGAGCGGCTGCGCCTCGAACTGGACGACGAAGGCATCCGGCTGCCGCCCGACGCCGGACTGGTCGACATGCTGCTCGCCGAGCTGGAGTACGCCCGCCACCCCCACGCCCACGAGGGTGTCGCGCCCCGGTACGGGGCCCTGCTCGCCACCGACTCGCTCACGACGGCGGACATCGGGCCCCTCGAGCTGATCGACGTCGGTGACGTCCCGCTCGACGTCGTGCGCCGCCTCGCCGACGGGCGCTCGTCGTTCGTGGTCCGCACCGTCGGTCGCCGCGACCAGCTGGCCAGCTTCGACCGCACACGGGAGTACGAGTCCTCGGCCGTGCACCTGGCACTGGGGACCGGCGCCGTCGTCCTGCAGCGCCTCGGGCGCGGGTGGGTCCGCCTGACGACATCGGACGGTGTCGCCACGTGGGACGGCATCCACTGGGCGACGAAGCCGCTCAGCGTGCGCATCGCCGAGCTGGCGTCGCCGAACGCACCCAACGCCGACCCGGTCGTGCTGTCGAACCTGCTCGAGCTGTGCATCCACTGGCTCGGCGCCGGGCGCGTCGGGGCGACGCTCGTCTGGCGGGTCGACGGCGACCCGCGCGAGCTCGACCACCTCGGCATGGCCGCATCCGTCGAGATCCCGACGCTCGACATCCGCCGGCGGGCGCACTTCGCGCCGCTGCTGAACGCACTCGCGCAGTACGACCGAGCCGCGCTCGTGGACGACCGGGGCCGGATCTCACACGTCGGTGTCCACCTGCGGTCGTCGGAGAGCAGCCGCCGCGAGGTCCCGCCATACCGGGGGACGCGCCACACCGCCGCGCTGCGGTTCTCGGTCGGCGAGCAGTCGGCCGTCGTGTTCGTCGTGTCGTCGAGCGGTTCACTGACGGTCTTCCGCGACGGTCGCCGCGTCGACCTCGGCTGACGGACCCGGCCGCCGCTCCGCCGGCCTGAGTCCTCCGGGCGGATCACCCGGTGCCGAGGAGGCGGCGGGCCAGCATCTCGACCTCGCGTCGCACGGCGTCGGGTTCGAGGACCTCGAACGGGAACGGCAGGCTGGCGAGGTAGCGGGCGATCCAATCGGCGTCGCCGCCGATGACGACCGTGGTGGTCGTCGCACCTGGCTCGCCCGGCTCGATGACGCCGACCGTGGGACCGATCTCTTCGGCCGCGGCCGCCGGGGGGACCGAGAGGCGAACGCGGGCCTGCACGTCGTAGGCCCGCACGGCGACGCCTTCGGCGACGAGCGCGGCGGCATCCGGTGCCTGGCGCGGCGTGCTCGGGACGCCCGTCAGGGCCGGTGGGCCGACCCGGTCGATCCGGAACGTCCGCCAGTCGTCGCGATCGAGGTCGAACGCGACCAGGTACCAGCGGTTGCGCAACGAGACCAGGCGATGCGGCTCGACGTGTCGGCGCCCGGTGCGATCGTCGCCCGTCCGGTAGTCGAAGCGCAGCCTGTGGTGGCGGCGGGCCGCCTGGGCCAGCGCCATGAGGACCCCGATGTCGGTCGCCCGATCCTCCGGAGATCCGGGCGTCGGGACGCGCCCGACGCGGACGGTGACCTCCCCGAGCGTGTCGACGCGCTCGCGCAGCGCGCTCGGCATGACCTGCACGAGCTTGGTCAGCGCGGCGACGGCGGCCTCGCCCAGCATCGGATCGGCGTCGCGGGACAGCTCGCGCAGTCCGACCATGACGGCGACGGCCTCGTCGTCTTCGAGGAGCAGCGGGGGCAGCCGACCACCGGCCGCCAAGGCGTAACCACCGTAACGGCCAACGGTGCTCTCGACCGGGTACCCGAGATCGCGCAAGCGGGTCACGTCGCGCCGCAACGTGCGCGTGGTGACCCCCAATCGGTCGGTCAGTTCGGTTGCTGACCAGGAGGAACGTGATGTGAGGATGACGAGGAGACGCAACAGGCGGGCCGGGGTGTCGATCCGGTCAGTCTGTCATCGAAGGCGGACATGGGCTGTCCACATACGTCCGTACGTTCGTACATGGGACTACCGACAGGAGCGCACCGTGTACCTCATCAACTTCGACACCGCCCGCCGACTCGCCGACGACAAGCACGACCGGCTGACCGCCGAGGCGGCCGGCCACGGCCGGGCCCGACGCGCCCGGCGCCGCTTCCACCCGGCCGTGCCGGGGCGTCCGGCGGCATGAACCGGGTGCTCAGCGGGCCCTGAGCACGCTCAGCGCATCGGCCAGCACCCGAGCGACGACGTCGCCGTTCACGTCGCTCAGGTGCTGGCCGTGGTGGCGGGCCGCCAACGACACCGGCAGACGCCGGGGCAGGTCCGGGTCGTCCGGGATCGTCGCCGGGGCCGTGACCAGCTCGGCGAGCACGTCGACGACCGGCCGATCCGCCCGGCCGGCGCGCCGGTCGGTGGCGCGTGCCAGCTCGCCGCCTCGCCCGAGCGGTCGATCCGGTCCGTCGGACCGCGTGTCCGCATCGCCGGCCCGCCAGCGGGTCAGCACGCCCGGGTCGATCGTCACCTCGTCGGCCAGCGTCAGCAAGGTGGCCAGAGCGTGCTTGCAGAACGCGCCGTCGTACGAGGCGTCGTCGGGGCACGAGCACGAGGCCACCAGCTCGTCACGATCGGGGATCAGACCGAGCAGGCTCGTGGTGTCGTCGGTCGCTCCGACCACGACGGAGGCGACGTACGGCTCGTAGCGCGAGCCCTGGATCGTCGCCTGCACGACTCCCGGCTGCACGTCGATGTCGACGACCGCGCCGTCGCGGGCGTACGCCTTGGCCCGCGAGAAGCGCCCGGGGTCCGACAGCTCGGCGGCGAGGGCCCGCAGCATCGCCGCCGGCAGGCGGCCAGGGGGGTTGGGCCCATGGGGCTGGCGCGGTCTCGTCATGACGGACTCATCCGCGGGCGTCCAGTTGCACGAGCTCGCGCAGTTCGGCGGTCGAGAGCTCCGACAGCCACGACTCGCCGCTGCCGACGACGGCGTCGGCGAGTGCCCGCTTCTGGTCGATCAGCGTGGCGATGCGTTCCTCGACCGTGCCCTCGCACACCAGCTTGTGGACGACGACGGTGCGCCCCTGGCCGATGCGCCATGCCCGGTCGGTGGCCTGATCCTCGACAGCCGGGTTCCACCAGCGGTCGAAGTGGATGACCTGGCTGGCCGCGGTGAGGTTGAGCCCCGTGCCGCCGGCCTTCAGCGACACCAGCAGCAACGGCGGTCCGGCGCCGGCCTGGAAGTCGTCGACCATCGCCCGGCGTCGGTTGGCCGTCACCCCCCCGTGCAGGAACGGCACCTGCAGCTCGAGGCGCTCGGCGGCGTGACGCCGCAGCAGCTCGCCCATCTGCCGGAACTGCGTGAACACGAGCGCCCGCTCCCCGACGTCGAGCAGCTCGTCGACGAGCTCGTCGTAACGCGCCAGCTTCCCGGAGCGGCCGGAGAGCCGAGATCCGTCGCCGAGGACGTGGGCCGGGTGGTTGCAGATCTGCTTGAGGCGGGTGAGCGCAGCGAGCACCAACCCTCGCCGCTTCATGCCGGTGGCGGTGGCGGCATCGGCGAGGAGCTGGTCGACGACGTGCTGGTAGAGCACGGCCTGCTCCTTGGTCAGCCCGGCCCACGCGATCTGCTCGATCTTGTCGGGGAGGTCGGGCACGAGGGTGCGGTCGGCCTTGGTCCGGCGCAGCACGAACGGCTGCGTGATGCGGCGCAGGCGGACGGCGGCGTCACCGTCGCCGTCGCGCTCGATCGGCTTGGCGAAACGGTGCCGGAAGCGCTCGCGGCTGCCCAACATCCCGGGGTTGACGGCATCGAGGATCGCCCACAGGTCGGTCAGCCGGTTCTCGACCGGCGTGCCCGTCAGGGCCACCTTCTGGTCGGCCGACAGGGCCCGGAACGCCTTGGCGGCGTGCGTCGCCGGGTTCTTGATCATCTGGGCCTCGTCGGCGACGGCCGTCGTCCAACGAACGGCGGCGAGATGCTCGACGTCCCGGGCCAGCAGTCCGTACGTCGTGACCACGAGGTCGGCAGCGGCGAGGTCCGACGTGTCCAGGCCGCCGTCGTCCTGGTCGGCGGCCCGCCGGGCCCGCTCGGCGCCGTGGTGGACGACGACCCGTAGTGCCGGCGCGAAGCGGGCGGCTTCGGCCTCCCAGTTGTGGACGACCGACAGCGGGCAGATCACGAGGTGGGGGCCCGGACGGTCGAGCAGATGAGCCAGCGTCGTGGCCGTCTTGCCGAGGCCCATGTCGTCGGCCAGGCACCCACCGAGGCCGAGTCGGTCGAGGAACCGCAGCCAGCTCAGCCCGCGGCGTTGGTAGTGGCGCAGCTCACCGGAGAACCCGGCCGGCTCGTGTTCCTCTTCCAACCGCTCGTCGGGCAGCCCGCCGAGCAGCGCCGCCGTCCAGTCGGCGACGGCCACGGTCGTCGCCGCGTCCGCTGGCTGGCCCGGCTCCAGCTCGCCGTCGCCGGCCAGACGCAGCAGCGTGACCGCATCGACGAGCTCGTGGTCGGCCCGGTGGTCGAGAAGGCGCCGCCGGGCCCGGCGCAACGCGGCGGGATCGATGCGCACCCAGCGTCGCCCGGTGTGCAGCAACGTGGCACCGGCCGTCTCGGCCCTGGCCAGCTCGGCGGCAGTGATGGCGGCCGGCCCGTCGTCGTCGGCGACGACCATCCGCCAGTCGACGATCGCAGTGCGGCCGAACTGGCCGGGGTGGTCGGACCGCGTCGCCGGGGTGGCCGTGCCCCGGACCGCGACGTGCGCCCGCAGGAGGCGTTCGGGCCCGACCAGCTCGATGCCGAGGCGCTCCAGCTCGGCCGGCGCGTGCTCGAGGAACCGCTCGGCGTCCTCGACCGTCAGCTCGATCGCGGCCGGCTCGTGGACCGACGACAGTTCGGCCGCCTGCTCGACGTGCGCGGCGAGCGCGGCGGCGAGGTCGCCGACGACGCCGACCAGCACGTCGAGGTGGGCCTCGCCGCCGGCGATCTCGCAGGCCAAGGGGCTGGCGTCCCACACGTCCTCGGCGCTGCACCACCGGCCCGGATCGGTCTCGTCGACGACCTCGAGGCGGACCTCCCAATCGTCGTAAGGATCGTCGGGTACGACGAGACGGACCCGGGGCAGCACGACCGGCTCGCCGAGGCAGCGCCGGTGGTGACGCTCGAACCGGGCGCCCAGGGCGGCCAGCTCGTCGGGATGGGCCACCGCGCTGCCGGTGATCAACGGATCCTCGATCGACAGGGCGTTGAAGACGCCTCGGGCGGCCGACACCGCCGGCGTCCGCGACGACGGCAGGCTGGGGCGCCACCCGGACAGGGCCAACCGGCGCCGGGCGATGGCGTCGACGAACGCGCCGTGGATGACGCCGATGCCCGAAGCGCCGGCGCCGGTGTCGCCGGGGTTGTCGCCGGGGCGGCAGATCGGCGGCATCGCCGCGGCCAGCTCGTGCAGCGCGTGGTCGAGCGCCGGGTCCGCGAGCACGAGCCAGCGGGCCACCGGCAGGTCCCGCTCGGTGCGCAGGCGCGGCGTGACGAGGCCCGCCGACACCGTGGCGTCGGCGACCCGGGCGACGGCCGCGAACCAACCCACCGAGTCGGTGGCGCCGACCGGATCCAACGCGGCCAGGGACGGAGCGGCGCGCCCGCCGGGGATCCGCCGGGCGGTCGGTCGCACGACCCGACCGTCGGGAAGGGTGAGATCGAACGACGTGAGGTGGCCGAACGCCGCACTGCTGGTCGGCCACGGCGAGCGGCTGATGGCGCTGTCGAGGGCGTTGGGCAGCGCGGTGTGCTCGCCGTCCCACCCCCACAGCACGAGCGCATCGTCGACCCACGAGCAGATGACCGCCGGCACGGGGCGCGGCCGACCACCGAGGTGCCCCGCGTCCGCCGGGCGGCGCGACGACGGCCAGCGCGGGCGGAGGCTCGGCATCTCCGCCGACGTTATCGACGGGGTGTCACCTCGGGCCCGGACCGATTGGGGCGCCGGATGCGTCAGCGCGGGGTGGCGAAGACCTGCGTCCAGTACGGCGTGCCGTTGGCCGAGTAGGCGAGGCCGACGCCGACCTGGGTGAGGCTGGCGTTCAGGATGTTGGCCCGGTGGCCCGGGCTGCCCATCCAACCGGCCATCACCGAGGACGCATCGCCGTAGCCCGTGGCCACGTTCTCACCCCAGCGCGACCACACGTAGCCCTGGCGGTCGAGGCGCTGGCCGGTGTTCGACCCGTCGCTCCCGGTGTGCGACATCGTGTCCATCGCCGCCTGGTCGGCGGAATGGGCCTGGGCCGCGTTGACCAGCGCCTGGTCGACGGCGACCGGCGCCAGACCGTTGGCCCCCCGCTGCTGGTTCGTGAGGTCGACCACCGCCTGGGCCGGTCCGGAGATCACCGCGACCGCAGGCGGAGGCGCCGCCGGCGTGCACGACGTCGCCGGGCTGCACTGCCCGATGGCGATCGCCGCGGTCAGGCCGAACGCACCCAGTCGGGCGGTCGAACCGGCGATCCGGACGGGCCACCGGCCGCCGCGGGCGCCCGAGCGGGGAGGACGGGGCAGTGGGCTTGTCGGTCGGTCCATCGTGAGCTCCTGTTCGAACGCCGCTCGGCCCGGGCCGATCCGGCCGTCCTCGCGCACGGTCGACCACGGTCGCCGCACGGTCGACGTCGTCGCTGCCCGCGTTCATCGTCACACAATCGCAAAACTCGGCGCCGTGCAAGTCACTCGGCCGGTGCGGCCCGTCCCCCCGGTGCCACACCGAGGCGGGCCAGGATCGCAGCGGCCTCGGCGGCGTCCCGGTCGGCGGCGCCGGCCAGGGCGCGCCGAACCGCCGACCGCACCGCGAGCGCCCGCGCCTCTTCGAACCGGGCGCCGGCCTCGCCGGCCCGCGCAACTGCGTCGTCGGCCGTGACGACGGCGGCCGCGAGCAGGCCGGCGGCGAGCTCGGCCTCGGCCCGCACACGCCGGGCGCCGACCCCGACGAACGGGTCCGGGGCCAACCGCAGGCGGAGCTCGGCCTGTTCGGCCAACGTCAACGCCTCCTGAGGCCGGCCGGACGCGATCGCGCACTCGGCCAGCCGCACGAGCGCTTCGGCGACGTAGCTGGACGCGTTGATGGAGTCGAACTGTTGGCGCGCCGCCTCCAACAGGCGTTGGGCGTCGTCGAGGTCACCGAGGCGCAGGCGGGCCCGCCCGAGGTTGCCGACCACGATGGCCTCGCCGATCGTGTACCGGGCGCTGGCGAACGCCTCGTGGGCGGCCATGAAGAGCTCGACCGCCGCACCCACCTGCCCGCGGTCGGACAGGATCTCGCCGATGTTGTTCGCCGCGGTCGCGTCGAGCACGACATCGCCGGAGCGCCGGCCGAGGTCGCGACTGCGCTCGTAGTGACCGAGCGCGGCGTCCCAATCGCCGGTGAAGTAGGCCGCGAACCCGAGGTTGTTGTACAGGTTGGCCTGCTGCACGAGGTCGCCGGTGCGCTCGAGCAGCTCGACGGCCACGTCACTCGATGCTGGCGCCGCGCTCCCGAGCGCGAGGTCGACGACCGTGAGCAGGTAGTAGGCGTGACCGAGCGCGGCGTCGTCGCCGGCCGCGGTGGCGTGCTCGATCGCCCTGAGGCACCACGACCGGGCGTCGTGGGCGTTGCCCTGCCGATAGCGCACGCCGCCGTAGGCGAGCTCGAGCTCGGCCAGCTCGGCCAGATCGGTGCCGTCGATCGCTGCGGTCCCACCGCCGCCGAGGAGGCGGATCGCCCGGCTGTACCAGCGCAGCGCGTCGCTGTACGCGCCGGCGTGCTCGCGCAGGACGCCGACCTTGCGGTGCAACCGGGCCGCCGTGCGCACCGATGTCGTGCCGTTCGGATCACGAGCGGTCCGGCGGGCGTCGCCGTACGCGTCGGCCGCGCCGTCGTAGTCCGCCGACAGTTCGAGGACGTCGCCCAGCGCTTCGGCCAGAACGGTGCGGTCCTCCCGACCGACCGTCGACACGTGGGCCGCGCTGGCCAACGCCCTCCGATACAGCTCGGCCGCCTCGGCGTTGGCATAGGCCCGTTGCGCTGCCGTCGCCGCGGCGGCCGACCAGCGGTAGGCCCGCGAGTGGTCCTGGCCGCGCCAGAAGTGCAGCGAGAGGACGGCCGGCTCGGCGCCGTGGCGTTCCAGGTCGTCGCCGATGGCGAGGTGGATCTCCCGGCGGCGGCGGAACGACAACCCCTCGTACGCGACGCGCTGGTACATGCCGTGCTGGAAGCGCAACCGGCCCGGGCCGACCCGCCCGAGGAACGGCGACAGGCGCCGCCAGGCGTCGGCACGGTTGACGAGGCGGGTGCCGAGCACCCGGCCGAGCAGCGGCAGGTCGACCTCCATGCCCGAGACCGCCGCCTCGCGCAGCAGCATGCGGTCGCGTCCGCCGAGGTCGTCGATTCGTCGCGTCACGAGGCTCTCGATGGTCGACGGGAGCGAATCCACCTCGCCGGTCGCCTCCACCGTGTCGACGAGGTTGGCGAGGAACAACGGGTTGCCGCCGGACCGGCCGGCGAGGAGGTCGAGGTGCCGGGTGTCGACGCGGCCGGTGGCGGCGGACGCCGCGAGTCGCCTCGTCTCGGCCGATGTCAGCGGCTCGAGCTCGATGACGGTGGCGTCGGCCGCCCACGCGGGCGCGTCGTGGCCGCTGACCAGCAGGCACACGAGGCGGGGCCGCTCGGCGACGTCGGCGACGACGGTCGCCAGGAGATCGGCTGACGCGTCGTCGATCCACTGGGCGTCGTCGAGGACGACGAGCGCGGGACGGTCGAGCACGCGGTCGATGACCGTCGCCGCGGAGCGTCGCAACCGTGCGCTGCGGAACTCTTCGGCCAGGTCGTCGACGTCGCTGGTCGGCGCGGCCGGCACGCCGAACACGGTCGCCAGGAGGGGCAACCACGGAAGCTCGTCAGGCGCGACCGCGGCGATCCAGCGGCGCAACGCGTCGCCCATCGTCGTCGGTTCGACCTCGGGCTCGAACTCGGCCAGGCGCCCGATCATCGTGCGCACGAGCGCGTAGGGCACCGTCGAGGAGTACTCGTCGGCGGCGAGGTCGAGCGGTTCGAGGTCCGGCCGCCGGCGCTGCAGCTCGACGAGCAGCCGCGACTTGCCGATCCCGGCGTCGCCGAGCAGCACGAGGACGGCGCCGTGCCCCGCGATGGCCGCGTCGGCGGCGCGCTCGAGGCTGGCGAGCTGGTCCTCACGGCCGACGAACGGCAGGTCGTGCAAGGCGCCGCGCGGCTTGCGCTCGGCAACCGCGCCGACGACCGACGCCTCGACGAGCGACACGCGGTTGCGCACCTTGAACGGTGCCAGCGGTTGCTCCTCGAAACGGGTGTCGGACCAGTCGAGCACGGCGCGGGAGGCCACGATCTCACCCGGCCCGGCGCCCTGGACGAGGCGGGCGCTGAGGTTGACGGCGTCGCCGACTGCCGTGAACCCGCGCCGCGTCGAGGACCCGACGAAGCCGGCGTAGATGCGGCCGCGGTTCACCCCGGCGCGCAGATCCAGGTCCCCGCAGACATCGACGACCTGGCGCACGGTGCGCAGGAGCCGTTCGTCGTCATGGCCCGACGACGTCGGCACGCCGCCCGTCAGCATCAACCCGACGGCGTTCGGGGCGTGGTCGCTGCTGAGGAACTGGGTGCACCAACGCTCCGTCGCCTCGTCGACGGCGTCGGTGACGCGCGAGATCACGGCGGCGAGGGCGGCCGGGCCGTCGGTCCGCAGGACGTCGTCGGTGCCGCCGATCGACACGAAGCTGATCGCGCACTGACGGTGCTCCCCGGTCGCCCCGATCGCCAGCAGCTCGCGCTGGGCCACCGGCACGTAGGCGGTGAGGTCGGGCACCCGGCCACGGATGCGTCCACGCGTGGCCGCCGGCTCGTCGACGCGACGCAGGACGCGGCCCTCGCCCACGCCGACGGCGCGACGGGCGCCGAGTGAGCGGCCCGGCAACGCCGCGGCCATGTCCGCGCTGACGACGGTCTGGCCGGGGACGGCGGTCTTCTCGCAGCGCAGGACCTCGCTCGCGGCGTCGCCGCACACGACCAGCTCCCGGTGGCGGCCGGACGTCATGAGGAACGTGAACTCGCCGGTGTGCGCGCCGATCGACATGCGCAGCCGGACCGGTCGCCCGGTGCTGGCCACCTGCGGCTGGGTCAGCGCGGCGTGCATGTCGATCGACGCGGCCGCCGCCCGCGCCGCATGGTCGGGCCCGTCGAACAGGACGAGGACGCCGTCGCCGACGATCTTGAGCACGTCCCCCCCGCGCGCCGTCGCGGCAGCGATCACCGACTCGAAGCAACCGTTGATGATGTCGGTCAGCTCCTCGGTGCCGGCGGGGCCCATCTCGGCGAGCTGTTCGGAGAGCCGACTGAAGCCGGAGATGTCGGCGAACGCCACCGAACCCGCGACCTGTCGCCACGATGTCTCCGGCTCGCGAGCGGCCCACTCGATGGTCAACCGCGGGACGAGCGGCACGAGGCTCGCCCGGCGCACGCGCCTTTGTCTACACGCCCGCTACAACAGCCGGAAGTCGGCGACGTGCACGGTCCCGTCGTTGAGCGTGACCCGCAGCTGGTAGCAGCCGGCCTGCTTGGGGCTGGTCCAGACGTGGAGCATGAACAGCAGGGCGTCGGTGACGCCGCCCGGTGAGCTGACCGCGGGCCCGAACGTCGACGACGTGCACGACGTCCGCTTCGACGACGTGATCGACCTGACGGCGCCGACGTCACGGATGCGCCGGCCCCGCCCGTCGAACATGTTGAACACGATCGGGTACTGCCAACCGGCCTTGCCGATGTTGACGAGCGGCGGGTCGACGACGGGCAGGTAGAAGCCGCTCCACAGGTACGTCACGGTGTACGGCACGACGACCGTCGTCGTGTTGCCGACCGCATCGGTCGCGGTCGCGGTCACCGTCTTCGGTCCGACGCTCGACGTGTCGATCGGCGCGACGACGCACGACACGGCGCCGCTGCCGGCATCGCCGCACGCGGCGTCGCCGAGGACGCTGTCGCGGATCGTGATCCGGCCACCACGCAACGGGTAGCGCACATCGATGGTCGGGTCGGCGCGGTCGACCCCGAACCGGCCGAACGGCCCGACCGGGTCGGCGCAGTTCCCGGCGCTGTCGCAGACGGTGGCGGCCGCCGTCGTCGCCTGGTCCGTCGCCGTGCCGTCGGCGACGGCGGTCGACAGCGTGAACGCGGCCTGGGTGGGGTCGGCCAGCCCGCTGCCGGCGTCGCTCGCCCGGCAGCCGACCGCGACGTCGGCGGCCGACCAGGGCGCGAGCGCTCCGGTCGGCGGCACGTCGCAGTCCACGATCGGTGGGTCGGTGTCGACGTCGACCGGCGGGACGATCTCGACGACGACCTCCACCGGGTCGCTGGTCCGGCCGAGGGCGTCGACGGCGGTCGCCGTCACCGTGGTCGAGCCCGGCATCGTGAACCGCAGTTGTGCCGTCGCACCCTCCACCGTCACCGGTGGGGACGGCTCGGCACCGACCGCCGACCACGTCAGCGTCTGCACGCCGATGCCAGCGTCGACGCCGAGGAACCGGACCACGACGTCGGCGGCCGACGGCACGACCGCCGGCGAGAGCACGGCTTGCACGGTGGGCGGGCCGCCGTCGATGCGCACGACGGTGCGTTCGCTCGGGCCGCCGGGCGTCGTGGCGACGACGTCGTACGCCCCGTCCTCTGCCAACGTCGTGGTCGGGTCGGTGACCGGCACCCCGTTGACGGTCAGGGTGACCGGGCCGCCGGGGGCGAACGGCGCCGCGCTGACCGTGACCGGGCCGGTGTACCAGCCGGTCCCGTCGAGCGGCCCACTGGCCGTGATCGTCGGCGGGCCGACCGGCACCGACCGGAAGTACTCGCCCTTGTTGCTCGACCGACCCACGTTCCCGCCGGCGTCGACGGCCTGGGTGAAGAAGTCGATCGCGTCGAGGGAGGCGCTGAGCGCCACGTCGGCGCCGAACGTGCCGTCGCCGAGCGGTGTCAGGCGCACCTCGGTCCACACGCCCGGGTTGGCGGCATCGGTGTAGAGGACGGTGACGAGGCGGACACCGCTCGGGTCCGTCACGCTCGCCCGCATGGACAGGCGGCCGGCGTCGTCGAGCACGGCGACCGAGCGGCTGATCAGCGGGGCGACGTCGTCGGCGCTGCCGTCGAGCGGGGCGTAGAGCGCGAGCCCCTCGATGGACGTGAACAGGCGTTGCGTGCCGCCGCCGGCCGGGTCGGTGGGATCGCCGAGGAACTGGCCGGGGATCAGCACGGCCTGGTCGCGCGGCCCGGTCGGCGACTCGTAGCGGCTCACCGACTGCAGCGCGGTCGGGAACGACGTCGATGTGGTCGACACCTCGGGCGCGGTCGCGCCGAGGTCGACGGCCGGCGTGAAGTACACGGGGTCGGGGAGCGGGACGTCGCTCGACGCCAGTCCCGTGAGGAGCACGCCGCTGAGCCGGCGGCCGGTCTGGGTGAGGTCGACGACGGCGCGGGGCTGCACCGGCTGGTCGGGGGTCGTGAGCGTGTCGCCCTCGAAGGACCAGTACTCGCCACGATCGGTCGTGACTCGGCCGAACTCGGCATCCACGGAGCCAGCGAGGCTGACCGGCGCGGCGTCCAGACCGGTGGCGGGATCGGCTGTCACGGGCGGTCCGTCCGGTGGCGCCACCGGCGTGCCGGTGCCGATGCGCAGCTGCGGCAGGCCGTACACGACGACCTGGGACGCGACCTTCTCGTCGAACGGGGTCACGACGGCTGTCGCGGCGAGGTACTGCTGCTTGGCGAGGGCCATCGCCTGGCCGACGCTCAGCGTGCCGTCGAGGCCAGCGGCGAAGCGTCGCATGACCTCTTCGGTCGCCCCGACGACGGCGTCGTCGCCATAGCCGTAGCCGGTGTTGCCGGCGAAGACGGCGCCGAGGCCGGAGATCGTCTGGGCCCAATCGGCCTGGCGCAGCCCGGACACCGTGATGTCGCTGACCGAGAGTCCGGCGTGGCAGCCCATGGAGAACAGGACCGAGCCCTCGAGGCCGTCACCGGTGCGGTCGGCGATGTTCTCCAGGGTGTACAGGTTGTCCTGCACGCCGGCTCGCTCCTGATCCGCCGGCAGTGCCCGGGCGTGGTCGAAGTGGGCGTTGACGGACGCGACGTCGGGTGCGGCGTTCAGATCGGCTTCGAGATCGTCGGCGGTCCAGGTGTCGCCGATCAACGTGTCCGTCGACAGCCCGTTGGCCGCCAGCGCGGCCGCCACGGCGTCGGCGCCGTCGCTCAGGAAGTCGTACCCGGTCGACAACGCAGTCGTCGGATCGAGTTGGCCGTCGAAGCGCACGTAGCTGTCGAGGGCGGTGACGATCTCGTCCGGCTTCTCGACGAGGCGGCCGATCGCGATCGTCGGCACGAAGAGCTCGCGCGTGCCGACGCTCAGCGGGTGGGCATCGGCGTACGCGTCGTCGGAGAACAGGTAGCCGAGCGCGAGGGCCGCGGTGAGCGGGCTCTGGGCGTCTCCGACCTCGGAGCTGTAGTCCCGCTCGTTCGAGTAGACGGTGGCGTCGCGCAGACGGGCGAAGGGGATCTGATCGTCGTTGCCGACGATGACGAGGTGGGCGACGGTCGGGTGATCGGCGACGACGTTGTCGATCGCCGCGCCGATCGCGGTCACGACACCGTTCGCCGCGGTCGGGCTGCACGGGTCGGCGTCCCACGTGCGGTACGCGGCCTGGACGCCGCCGAGCATCGACACGTCGAGCACTCCGGCGACCTCGGCGCCGAACCGGTCGACGCCGCCCGCCCCGGGTGGGTCGTTGACCGCCGCGGTCAGGCGATCGACAGCGGACGTGACGTCGGCCCCGTCGGGTGCGGTGTCGCTGTCCGGGTAGATCGTGGCCAGGCGCTCGCGGTCGACGACGAACAGCGTCGTCATCCCGTCGGGCAGCGTCGTGTCGAGCGTGGGCAGCGACGGCGGCGCCGGGCGTTGGATCGCCGGGCACGTCCCCGAGAAGCGGGGCGCGACGAGTGACGTCCGCAATGCGTACGGTCGAGCGCTGGTCGCGCCCTGGTAGCCGGTGACGCGCACGAGGTAGCGCCCGGCGTCGAGCGCGGTCGTGTCGATGCGCTCGTCGGTCGCGCCGCGGTTCACGCCGACCGCCACGAGCGCCAGCCCGGCCGGTGGGGTCGTGTCGATGTCGTCGAGCGGCGCCACGGCCGGCACGGTGCCCTGGGCGAGCAAGCTGCGTCCGCCGTCCGCCGCCGGCGCGACGGCCCCCTCCGGCGCGCCGCGCAGGGGCGTGGCCGCCGGTCCGAACAGCACGGCGTCGAAGTCGGCGTCGAGGTTGGAGACGATGAGCGACAGCCGCTCGCCCTGGGCGACGTCGACCGAGAACCAGTCCTGGTCGCCGGCCGTCGCGACATGGGTGAGGTAGAGCGTGTCGGGCTCCACGGGCGTCGCCGTTCCCGGGGTGTCGTTGAGCTCGAAGGCCTCGGCGACGACCTGGTCGACGCCGTCGGCCACGATCGTGACCGGGTTGCCGTCGACGATCGTGTCGAGCGTCGCCTGGGCCCGGCCGGCCGTGCCGACGGCCAGCGGCACGAGGGCCTGGAGCTGCACCTGGCTGGCGCCGCGGCGAGGTTCGAGGACGGCGTCGATCGTGCGGCGGTCGGCGGTGACGGCTGGCGCCCCGCGGATCGCGCCGTCGAACGTCAGGCTGCCGGCGACGTAGCGGAAGCCCGCTGGGAGACTCACGGCGAGCTGGTAGTCGGCCGACGCGTCGGACGCGGCGTCGATGTCCAGGACGAACGTCACGACGCTGCTCTCGGCGGCGAGCACGTCGGCGGCGGCGTCGAGGTCGAGGTCCTCCCACGGGTAGTCGCCGGGTTCGACGACACCCTGCAACAGCGAGCCGAGCGTCAGCTCCTCCAGCACGTCGGCCGGGAGCAGCGCGAGGAGCTCACCGATCGTCAGGTTCTCGAGGGCGGCGTCGAACTCGTCCCACCCGATGAGGTCGCCGAGGTCGCCGACGCCCAGGTCGCCGAGCAGCAGGTCGCCGAAGCCCGTCGACGTCGCCAGATCGGCGATGACGGTGTCGCCGTAGTAGCCGAGGTCGCCGAGGGTGAGCTGCTCGAGGTCGGCGATGCCCTGGAGGTCGGCGAGCGTGGCGTCGCCGTACTCGCCGAGGTCGCCGAGCGACCCGTCCGCGCCGAGCGCACCGGCCTCGGCGGCGTCGCCGAGCGTCGCGGTCGCGCAGTCCACGAGCGCGCAGTCGGCGACGGCGGCGATGCGGGCCAGCGGGATGCGGGCGAGTGGGATGCGGGCCAGCGGGGAGCTGGCGAGGTCGATGCGGGCGAGTGGGATGCGGGCGAGCGGGGAGCTGGCGTAGACGATGCGGGCGAGTGGGATTCGGGCGAGCGGCGAGCAGTCGTAGACGATGCGGGCGAGTGGGATGCGGGCCAGCGGCGACGCCGCGAGGTCGATGCGGGCGAGTGGGATGCGGGCGAGTGGGATGCGGGCCAGCGGGATGCGGGCGAGTGGGATGCGGGCCAGCGGCGTGCCGGCGAGGTCGATGCGGGCGAGTGGGATGCGGGCGAGTGGGATGCGGGCCAGCGGCGATGCCGCGAGGTCGATGCGGGCGAGTGGGATGCGGGCCAGCGGCGCGTCCGTCAGGTCGATGCGGGCGAGCGGGATCGAGCCCAGCGGGATGCGGGCCAACGGCACGCCTTGCAGGCTGATCGACAGGAGGGTCGTGTCGGGATCGGTCGGGTCGATGTCGGCACCCGGTCCGCACGACGGCGCCGGCTCGTCGGCGGGCAGGTTCGGGACGATCACCGAGCACCAGTCGCCGCCGATGTCGATGCGGGCCAGCGGCACGTTGGCGTACGCGATCGAGGCCAGCGGGATCGTGCCGAGCGGCGTGGAGGACAGGTCGAGGTCGCCGAGCTCGATGGACGCGAACCCGGGTGCCGGCGGGTCGAGCGCGACGACCTCGCCGAACGTCACGTTCTGCAGCGGGACGCCGTCGAGCGGCGTGCCGTCGAGCACCGTCGTCCACCCACCGTCCTTGTCGAGTGGGATGGAGCTCAACGGGATCCGGGCGAGCGGCGCGGCGCCGAGCGCGATGCGGGCCAGCGGCAGGTCCGCCAGGGTGATCCGCGCCAGCGGCGTGCCGGCGAGGTCGATCGACCGCATGTCCTGGGCGTCGACGGTCGGCGCCAGCGCGCCGGCGCCGAGCTGCTTCGGCTGCACCGCGCTCGAGGGCAGGTTGGCGAGCGAGATGCCGGCGCCGGCCGCCGTCGGGGCGCTCGACGACGGGAACAGCTGCATCGAGATCCCGGTCACCTCCACCGATCCGGCATCGCACGCCGCACCGGCCGGCCGGCTGTGACCGAGCACGTCGACCGTGATCGCCGTCGTGCACGGCACGGCGTCCACCACCGGCGAGGTCAGCGCCGGCCGTGCGGCGGGCATCGACGTCAGCGCGTACGGCTCACCGCCGTTGTCGATGTTGGCGTCGAGGACCGGTCCGAGCTCGGGGTCCCGGGAGTCCGGCGCGGGGCCGCTGGTGACGGTGCACCCGGCCGCGCCGAACACCGTTCCCTCCGTGACGATCGCGCCGGCGCAGTCGGCCGGCGTCGCGCCCACGCGGTTGGCGCTGATGATGCTGTTGGCGACGATGACCGCGCTGGTGATCGTGGCGACGTCGAGGCCCGCCGAGCCCCCCGCCAGGCTGGTCGTGTTGTCCGCCATCGTCATGTGGTCGGCCCGCAGCACGATGCCCGTGCCCGGGTTGCTGCCGGAGACGTGGAGCGCGCCGGTGGCCGCGGACGAGTTGGCCAGCACGCTGACGTTGGTCAGCTGCACGGCCGGGGCAGCTGCGCCGACGGTGTTCTCGAGCTCGACGGCGCCGCCGAAGTCCGCCGTGTTACCGGCGATCGTGGTCTGGCGCAGCTCCACGTCGGTGCACTCGCAGCCGAGGCCGCCGCCGAACGTGGCGCCGTTGCCCTGGACGAGGCTGTTGACGATGGTCGCCGAGGCGTCCTCGCCGAGGAAGATGCCGCCGCCGCTCGACCCGGGACCGCCCTGGTTGTCGCGCACGGTCAACTCGTCGGCGACGAGGTCGGCCTCGCCCGTCACCGAGATGCCGCCCCCCTGGCGGGCGCGGGTGTTGCCTTCGACGACGACGCGCTCGAGCGCGACCGTGCTACGACCGCCGCCGATGCCGGTGGCGGCGAGGCCGCCACCGGCCCCGGTCGTGTCGCCGCCGCGCAGGCGGGTGTCGCGGATCGTCAGCGCGTCGCCGCAGCACATCTCGGCCCGCACGACACCGCCGTCGTCCTCGCCGCTGGCGCCCACGAGGTCGAGACCGGCGAGCGTGAGCTGGCTGCCGTCGAAGTCGATGACGTTGCCGACGGTGGCCGTGACAACCGGCGGCGCGAGCAGGTCGGCGTCGTCACCGCTGATCGTCATGTCGTGCTTCGTGTCGAGATCGCCGCAGCGGCCCGAGGCATCGAACGCGCAGTGGTACGTGCCGTTGGCGACGTCGACGAGCTCGACGGTGGGGGTGGCGACGACGACGTCGTCGTGGTCGTCGAACGCGTTCGCCTCCATCACGGCCGCCCGCAGGGTGCAGCTGCCGTACGCGTCGGCACAGATGCCGTCGCCGGTGACATCGTCCTGGGTGTCGCCGTCCGCGGTGGCGCTGAACGTCAACGGCGGCTGCACGACACCCGATTCCGTCGGGCCGTGGTCGCACGGCGCGACGCGCTCGGCGCCGGACGCGTCCGACGTCGTCCGGCACGGCGCCAGGCCGGTGAGGTTGTCGAGCGTCAGCGTCGGGAGGGTCTGACCGGATCCGGTGCGGAACCCGTTCCAGCTGTCGTCGTAGACCTGGCCGAACTCGGGTGGGTCGGTGATGACGGTGCCGCCACCGGAGGTGGCGCAGGCGAGCGGGTTGACGATGGCCGACTCCCCGGGCGGCACGAGCACGCCGTCGCCGCTGCACGTCCCGGCGATGATCGAGCTGGCGACCGAGAACCCGGTTTCGCCCGCTTCGACCAGCGAGTTGGGCCCGCCCCGGATCGTGGTGTGGGTCAAGGAGCCGCCGGCGCCGACGATGCCGCCGAAGACGTTGTCGGCGATCGTCGTGTTGGTGGCGTTGACGATGCCACCGCTCCTGACCGCTCCGCTGCCCGGGATGGTCGCCGTGTTGCGGACCACGGACACGGCATCGAGGCCGAGGGTGTGCACGAACTCGGTGCAGCTGCACAGGATCGCCGAACCCATCGACGCCGAGTTCGTGTCGAACGTCGAGCGGGAGACGCCCGGGCTGGAGCTGACGCGCGGGGAGACCCAGAGACCGCCACCGTCGCCGGCCGCCGTGTTGCCGGTGAAGCTCGAGCGGTCGATGGACACCGTTGTCGCGACGGCCTCGATCCCGCCCCCGTTGCCCGCTGTCGCCGTGTTGTCGTGGATGTCGCTGTTGTCGAGCGTGAAGTTCCAGCCCTCGACGTGGATCGCGCCGCCGGACTCGGCTTCGTTGTCGAACACCTCGACGTTGCGCAGGGTGACGCCGCCGGACGCGAACAGTCCGCCGCCTGCGGTCACGCCACCGCCGCCGCTCAGCGCGACGCCCGACATGGTCAGCGTCGTGTCGGGAGCGCCCGCGTAGCTCATCACGCCGAACGTCTGGGTGGCGGCGTCGACCCGTACGCGCTGGCCGGGGGCCAGCGAACCGCGGATCTCGATCGCGCGGCCCGGGATGGCTGGGATCACGAGCGTGCTCGTCGTCAGGATGGTGGTGCCGGTCGGGAGCTGGGTGAGGTCGACGACGATGTCGTCGAAGTCGGGGACCGTGAGGAGGCTGGCGCCGACCTCGAGCGCGGCCCGCAACGTGCAGGCACCGCTCGGGGTACTGGCGCAGACCCCCGGTGTCCCGTCCCACGGATCGTCCAGCGGGCTCGTGACGATGTACGTCTCGAGCGCCGACGCCGTCGGCGCGGCCGTGCCGACGGCCACTGTGGTCGCACCGGTGATGAGCGCGCCGGCCAGCAGCCACGCCCGTCGAGTGCCCTTGAGCATCTCTGCGTCTCCCTCTCGAGCCCCCGCCCGCGGGTGGCGTGCGTCACCATATACCAGGTTGCCGGTAGCCACTGTCAGGGCGCTGACACAACGGCGGATCTCATCGAGCCAGCTCTGCTCCCGCCGAACTTGATACGAGGTGGCTCAAGTTCTTTGCTTGGAGATAGCCTGGACGCATGGCGTTGGACCCCAAGAAGTGGACATTGAAGACCCAGGAGGCGATGGCGGCCGCCATCGACCAGGCGAAGGCGAGCTCCAACCCGGAGCTCACCCCTGACCACGTGCTCGTCGCCTTGACGTCGCAGGACGACACGATCGTCCCGGCCGTGCTGGCCAAGCTCGGACAGGCCCCGCTGATGGTGCGCAACACCGCCGACGCGGCCGTCGCCAGGCTGCCGAAGGCGTACGGCGGCGACGAGCCGCGCCTGTCACGCGAGCTGAACCAGGTGTTCGAGCGGGCCCAGCAGTTCCAGCAGGACCTGCGTGACGACTACTTGTCGGTCGAGCACCTGCTGCTCGCCATGAACCAGCGTCTCGGTGTCGGCACCGAGGAGCTGCTGCAGGTGTTGCAGGAGGTCCGGGGGTCCCACCGCGTCACGTCGCAGAACCCCGAGGAGCAGTTCCAGGCGCTCGAGCGCTACGGCCAGGACCTCACGGCCCGGGCCCGGGACGGCAAGATCGACCCGGTCATCGGCCGCGATGACGAGATCCGTCGCGTCATCCAGGTGCTCTCGCGCCGCACCAAGAACAACCCGGTCCTGATCGGCGAGCCCGGCGTCGGCAAGACCGCCATCGTCGAGGGCCTGGCGCGGCGCATCGCCGACGGTGACGTGCCCGAGGGCCTCAAGGGCAAGCGCCTGATCGCGCTGGACATCGGCTCGATGCTCGCCGGGGCGAAGTACCGGGGTGAGTTCGAGGAGCGCCTGAAGGCCGTCCTCAAGGAGATCACCGACGCCGCCGGGGAGGTCGTCACGTTCGTCGACGAGCTGCACACGATCGTCGGGGCGGGCGCCGCCGAGGGTGCGATGGACGCCGGCAACATGATCAAGCCGATGCTCGCCCGCGGCGAGCTGCGGATGATCGGCGCGACGACGCTCGACGAGTACCGCAAGCACATCGAGAAGGACGCCGCCCTCGAGCGCCGCTTCCAGCAGGTCTACGTCAGCGAGCCGTCGGTCGAGGACACCGTCGGCATCCTGCGCGGCCTGAAGGAGCGCTACGAGGTGCACCACGGCGTGCGCATCCAGGACTCGGCGCTCGTCGCCGCCGCAGTGCTCTCCAACCGCTACCTGACGAACCGGTTCCTTCCCGACAAGGCGATCGACTTGATGGACGAGGCGGCCAGCAAGCTGCGCATCGAGATCGACTCGATGCCGACCGAGATCGACGTCGTGCTGCGGCGCATCCTGCAGCTCGAGATCGAGCAGGTCGCGCTCGAGAAGGAGTCCGATGCCGCCTCCCAGACGCGGCTCGCCGCGTTGGAGGAGGAGTTGGCGGTCCTCAACGCCGAGTCGGCCGAGATGCGCAAGCACTGGGAGGCCGAACGCGAGGCGATCGACGCCATCCGCACGCTGAAGGAGGAGCTCGAGCAGCTGCGCACGCAGCTGGAGCGCGAGGCCGACCTCAACATCGCCGCCGAGATCCGCTACGGCCGGGTGCCCGAGTTGGAGCGCCGCATCGAAGCCGCCACCACCCACCTGGACGCGTTGCAGTCCGAGCACCGCATGCTGAAGGAAGAGGTCGACGCCGAGGACATCGCCGAGGTCGTGTCGAAGTGGACGGGCGTGCCGGTGAGCCGGCTGCTGGAGGCCGAGGCGGCCAAGCTGATCCACCTCGAGGAGCACCTCCACGAGCGCGTCGTCGGCCAGGACGCCGCCGTCACCGCGGTCGCCAACGCGGTCCGGCGCAGCCGGGCCGGTCTGTCGGACCCGAACCGCCCGATCGGGTCGTTCATGTTCCTCGGTCCGACGGGTGTCGGCAAGACCGAGCTGGCCCGTGCGCTCGCCCAGTACCTGTTCGACGACGACCACGCGATGGTGCGCATCGACATGGGCGAGTACATGGAGAAGTTCTCGGTCAGTCGTCTGATCGGCGCGCCCCCGGGCTACGTCGGCTACGACGAGGGCGGCCAGCTCACCGAGGCCGTGCGCCGCCGCCCGTACTCCGTCGTGCTGCTCGACGAGATCGAGAAGGCGCATCCCGACGTGTTCAACACGTTGCTGCAGGTGCTCGACGACGGGCGACTCACCGACGGGCAGGGTCGCACGGTCGACTTCACCAACGTCGTGCTCATCATGACGTCCAACCTGCAGGGTGAGCCGCTCGACTTCTTCAAGCCCGAGTTCGTCAACCGGGTCGACGAGATCATCCGGTTCACCCCGCTGACCGAGTCCGATCTGACGCGGATCGTCGAGATCCAGCTCGAGCGGTGGCGCCAGCGCCTCGCCGAGCGGCGCATCGAGCTCGTCATCAGCCCGGCGGCGATGGCCCAGCTCGCCCGCGACGGGTTCGACCCGGCGTTCGGCGCCCGGCCGCTGAAGCGCATCATCCAGCGCCAGATCGGCGACCCGGCGGCGGTGCTCCTCCTCGAGGGCAAGGTCGCCGACGGCGGCACGATCCACGTCGACGCCGCCGACGACGGCCTGTCCGTCACGGCCTGACGCCCTGACCTGGTGCCTGACGGCTCTGCTCCTGGAGCCTGTCGGCTCTCACCTGGAGCCTCACGGCTCAGCGCGGCGAGCGACCGCGGATCGCGTTGGCGTGGGCCGGGAAGCCCTCGTGGTCGGCCAGGGCGATGATCGACGGTGACATCCGGGCCAGCGCCGCGCCGTCGGCGCGGGCGACGGCCGTGCGCTTGAGGAACGCCTCGACGGTGATCCCCGACGACACCTCGGCGAACCCCGACGTCGGCAGCGACGCCGGGCACCCGATCACGAAGTTGGCTGCGCTGAACGGGGTGTGCTGACCGATGAGGATCTCCCCGGCGTTGTGCAGGCCATCCACGACGGCGTCGATGGCGGCGTCGCCGACGGCGACCTGGAGGTGCTCGGGGGCGTAGCGGTTGGCGACGTCGACTGCTTCGGCCAACGTGTCGACGAGGATGCAACCGCCGTTCGGACCGAGCGAGGCGCGGGCGGCCTCGGCGCGCGCCGCCGGGAGGTCGGCCAGCTGACGGATCAGCTCGATCTCGGTGGTCGCGGCCACGGCGGCCGACGTGGTCACCAGCACGACCGACGAGTCGGTGCCGTGCTCGGCTTCGATCAGGAGGTCGGCGGCCAGGCGCAGCGGGTCGGCGTCCCCGTCGGCGATCACGAGGCTCTCGGTCGGGCCCAGCACCATCATCGTGGCGACACCGTGGCGCTGCATCTCGACCTGCGCGCACGTCACGGCCGGCGATCCCGGACCGACGACCTTGCGGACCTTCGGGATCGACTCGGTGCCGAAACCCAGCGCGGCGAGGCCGGCCGGTCCGTTCACGCGGAAGACGTCGGTGATGCCGAGCTTGCGGCACACGACGAGCACGGCCGGATCGACCTCCCCGGCGCCACCCGGCACGGGTGGGACGACGGCGACGATCGTGGGCACACCGGCGACGACCGCCGGCACACCGAGCTGGTAGGCGACGCTCGGGTAGCTGGCCTTGCCTGACGGGACGTAGAACCCGGCCGACACGATCGGCCCGATCTTCTCGCCGACCTGCAGCCCGGGCTCGGGCTCGAAGGACCAGTCCGACGCCCGGGCCATGAGCTGCTCGTTGAAGGACCGGACGTGGGCGATGGCGTCGTCGAGCGCGACGTCGACGGCGGGTGACACCTCGGCGACGGCGATCTCGTCGGCGGTCACGCGCAGCTGGTCCGGCGCGAGGCGGATGCCGTCGAAGCGGGCCAGCGCGTCGCAGACGGCGGCGTCACCCCGTGCGCGGACGTCGTCGATGAGATCGGCGATCGAGCGCCGGAGGTCGGGATCGAAGATGTCGGCCAGCCCGCGGGCGCACAGGTCGCGGCGTGCCGCCTCGTCCATGTCGGCCCACCGCATCCGGCGCAGCACCGTGTCGCTCACCCCACGGACGGTACCGGCGCCCGCCGCCACTCGGCCGGGAACGTCCCTGGCTGCGGTGGTCCCGTGGCCAGTAGCATCGGCGCACGTTCCGTCCAACCACCTCCCGAGTGTCGAGCCGCACCGCTCGCTCGCTCGGGGCACGCTCGGCTCGCAGGGGAGCGCTTCCATGCCCGTCACCGTCGTCGTCGGCGCCCAGTGGGGTGACGAGGGCAAGGCCAAGGTCATCGACCTCCTGGCCAAGGAGCACAGCTACGTCGTTCGCTACCAGGGTGGCCACAACGCCGGCCACACCGTGGTCGTCGGTGGTGACCGCTACGCGCTCCAGCTGATCCCGAGCGGGATCCTGTACGACCACGTCGTGCCGGTGATCGGCAACGGCGTCGTCGTCGACCTGCCGACGCTCTTCGCCGAGATCGACGCCCTCGAGTCGCGTGGCGTGTCGTGCGAGCGACTGCAGGTCTCGAGTCGGGCCCATCTCATCTTCCCGTGGCACCAGGCCCATGACGCCATCGCCGAGGCGATGCGCGGCGACGACAAGATCGGCACGACGCTCAAGGGCATCGGCCCGGCTTACGCCGACAAGGCCCGGCGCGTCGGACTGCGGGCCGGTGACGTCGCCGACCTCGCGACGTTCGCCGATCACGTCAAGACGCGCGCCGTCGCCGAGAACCGCCAGCTCGAGGACGCCGGCGGGGACGCCCTCGACGTCGACGAGATCGTCGAGCGCTTCACTGCGCTGGGCGCCCGCCTCGGCCCGTACGTCGTCGACACCGTCGGATTGCTCCACGAGGCGCTCGGCCGGGGCGAGCACCTCCTGCTCGAGGGGGCTCAGGCGACGTTCCTCGACCTCGACCACGGCACGTATCCGTACGTCACGTCCTCGAACCCGACGGCCGGCGGCGCGTGCGCCGGCACCGGTCTGGGGCCGCGTGACATCGACCGGGTCGTCGGGATCACCAAGGCGTACACGACGCGCGTCGGTGCCGGTCCCTTCCCGACCGAGCTGACCGACGCCGACGGCGACACGCTCGTCGACGTGGGCCGGGAGTTCGGCACGGTCACCGGCCGCCGCCGCCGCGCCGGCTGGCTCGATTGCGTCATGTTGCGCCATGCCGTCCGGCTGAACAGCCTGACCGAGCTGGCCCTGACCAAGCTCGACGTCCTCGACGGCTTCGATTCGGTGAAGGTGTGCACCGAGTACCGGTCGGACGGTCGGGCGCTGACCCACTACCCCGATCGCTCCGACCTCCTGGCCCGCGTCGAGCCGGTCTACGAGACGTTGCCCGGGTGGGGGACCGGGCTCGGCGACGTCCGCGAGCCCGGCGCGCTCCCACCCGCGGCCCGGGCGCTCATCGAGCTCGTCGAGCGGGAGGTCGGGATCCCGGTGCGCGTGGTCGGCGTCGGCGCCGAGCGCGACGACTACGTGCTCTGGCAGTCCTGAGCGCGCCCGGCCGATGATCGAGCGCTACTCGACGCCCGAGATGTCGGCCGTGTGGGCCGACACGACCCGGTTCGGCCGCTGGCTGGAGGTCGAGCTCCTCGCCACCGAGGCCCACGCCCGGATCGGCGTCGTGCCGGAAGAGGACGCTGTCACGTGCCGCGAGCGGGCGCCGATCGTCGACGACAGCTTCGTCGCCGCCGTGCTCGAGCGCGAGCGGACGACCGACCACGACGTCGCCGCGTTCGTCGACGTCGTGCAGGCCGCGGTCGGCTCGCCGGCCGGGTCGTGGATCCACTTCGGGCTGACGTCGTCGGACGTCGTCGACACCGCGCTCTGCTGGGCGATGCGCGACGCCGCCGACGTGCTGCTGAGCGCGCTCGACGCGCTCGTGGCGACGTTCGTCGACCTGGCCCGCACCCACCTGCGGACCGTGATGATCGGTCGCACCCACGGGATCCACGCCGAACCGACGACGTTCGGTGCCAAGGTGGCGCTCTGGGCCCTCCAGCTCGACCGCGATCGGACCCGTTTGGTCGCCGCCCGTGGGTCGGTCGCCGTCTGCAAGCTGTCCGGCGCCGTCGGGACGTACTCAAACGTCGATCCGGCCGTCGAAGCCTTCGTGGGCGAGCGCCTCGGGCTGCGACCCGTTCCGGCGACCCAGGTCATCGCCCGCGACCGCCACGCCGAGCTGCTCTACGCGCTGTCGTCGATCGCCGCGACGTGCGAGCTGGTGGCCGTCGAGCTGCGGCACCTCCAGCGGACCGAGGTCTCGGAGGCGATCGAGGGGTTCAAACCCGGCCAGAAGGGCTCGTCGGCCATGCCGCACAAGCGCAACCCGATCTCCGCCGAGACGATCAGCGGCCTCGCCCGGGTGGTGCGCTCCAACCTGCTGGCCGGCCTCCAGGACGTCGCCCTGTGGCACGAGCGCGACATCTCGCACTCGTCGGTGGAGCGGATCGTCTTGCCCGATTCGTCGATGCTCGTGCACTACATGACCCGACGCCTCGACAATCTCGTGCGAAACCTGCGGATCGACGAGTCGAGGATGCGCGACAACCTCTGGTCGAGTCACGGCCTCGTCTTCAGCCAACCGGTGTTGTTGGCGTTGGTCGCCGCCGGCTCCACGCGCGACAACGCGTATCGGATCGTGCAGCGCAACGCGATGAAGGCCTGGGACGAACGCACCGCATTCCGGGCGCTGCTCGAAGCTGATCCGGAGATGACGCTCGACAAGGAGCAGCTCGACGAGGCGTTCGACCTCGAGCGGTCGCTGCGCCACCTGGACCGGGTGGCGGCCGCGCTCGACGAGCTCAGGCCGAGCGGCTGATCCCCGACTTCTTGAGGACCGCGGCCGGCACCCCGACCTCCCGCCATGCTGCGTAGCTGATGCCCTGGCGGGCGCTGTAGCTGGCCGCCACCTTGACGAATGCGTCCTCGATGGCGGCGAGGTCCACTTGCTCGCCCATGGTCGTCAGCTCCTCGGCGAGGTCGCGACGCTCCTGGATGAGTCGCAACTCGCCGAGCGGGTCGGCCGTCTTGAGCTGCTCGTCGATCGTGCGCAACCGCTTCTTGATGGAATCAGGGGTACGCTTACGCCCCCGTTTTGGCTTGTTCGCCCGCAGCGCATCGAGGTAGTCGCGCACGGCGCGACCCTCGGAACGGCCTTGGGCGAGCGCCGCTTTGTGATCATCGCTCATGGGCCCTTTCGGACCACGCTTGGCAGCCATACACGAGAATGGTAGACGTTGCGGCGACAGAATTCATAGGCTTCCAGGGTGTTCGATCTCGTCTCCCATGGCCCTGACACGTTCGTCGGCGAGGGCCCGCGCTATCCGTGGGGAGGTCTGTACGGCGGACAGGTCGTCGCCCAGGCGCTCCGGGCGGCCTCGAGCACGGTCGACGACGAACTGCTCGTGCACTCCCTGCGCGCCTACTTCATCCGGCGTGGCGACCACACCGAGCCGGTGCGCTACGAGGTCGACCGGATCCGCAACGGACGCAGCTTCGTCACCCGCCGCGTCGTCGCTCGTCAGGCCATCGGGGCGATCCTGAACCTGGAAGCGTCGTTCCAACGTGAGGAGCACTCGCTCGACCTGCGGCCGATCGCGATGCCGATCGTGCCGGGGCCCGAGGACCTGGTCGAGGAGGCGTGGTCGAAGCACTTCGCGCGGCGTTTCGTGCCCAGCGCCGACGTCGCGCCCGACGGTCGCGACGGGATGGGCCGGGTCATGGCGTGGATGCGCGTGCACGAGCCGCTCGGCGAGAGCCAGCTGATGCACCGGTGCTGGCTCGCGTACCTGTCCGACGACCTGTCGACCGATGCGGTCGTGGAAGCCCATCCGCAGCGCGAGCAGTTCGAGCGCGACGGCAGCCGGTACACGGCGAGCCTCGACCACGCGGTGTGGTTCCACCGGCCGGTCCGGGCCGACGTCTGGCACCTCCACGACATCAGCTGCCACGCGTTCGCCGGTGGCCGGGGCCTGTCGATGGGCTACGTCTTCGGTGCCGACGGCGCCCACGTGGCCACGATCGCCCAGGAGGTCCTCCTGCGCGACCGCACGGCGCGCTGACGTGCGCGGCCGGCGTCAATCGACGACGAGCGCCGCGATCGCGTCGAGGTGGTCGAGGTCGGCGAGGTCGAGGACCTGGAGGTACAGCCGGTCGGCACCGGCGGCGGCCCAGGCGGACAGCGTCGCCAGCACCTCGTCAGGCGTTCCGGCGATCTGGGTCGCCCGCAGCTCGGCCGGGTCCCGCCCGATGCTGGCGGCCCGGCGTCGGAACTCGGTCTCGTCCGCGCCGAGGCACACCGCCGCAGCGGCGCTGTATCGCATGGACGCCGGGTCGCGACCGATCTCGTCGCACGCGGCGGCCACGCGCGCTCGTTGCTCGACGAACCGCTCGATCGACGAGAACGCGTTGTACTCGGCGGCGTACCGGGCGGCGAGAGCCGGTGTGCGCTTCGGGCCGCCACCGCCGACGATGATCGGGATCGGGGACTGCACCGGTTTGGGGAGTGCCGGCGAGTCGATGACGTGGTAGTGGGCGCCGTCGAAGGAGAACCGTTCCCCGTCCGGCGTTCCCCACATCCCGGTGATCACGGCGAGCTGCTCCTCGAGGCGGTCGAAGCGCTCGCCGAGTGGCGGGAACGGGATCGCATAGGCCTCGTGCTCCCTCGTGAACCACCCGGCGCCGAGGCCGAGCTCGACGCGTCCGGCGGACATGTCGTCGACGTTGGCCACCGCCACGGCCAGCGGGCCCGGCAGCCGGAACGTGGCCGAGGAGACGAGCGTGCCGAGCCGGATCGTCGACGTGTCGCGGGCCAACCCGGCGAGGGTCGTCCACGCGTCGCTCGGTCCGGGGAGGCCGCTGGAGCTCCCCATGGCCAGGTAGTGGTCGCTCCGGATGAAGGCGCCGAACCCACGTTCCTCGGCCCGCCGCGCGACGGCCAGCAGGTCGGCGTACGAGGCACCCTCCTGAGGTTCGGTGAAGACGCGGAGCTGGTCGATCGTGTACATCGGTGCGGGACATTACGAGTCGGGGTCCAACTACCGTCGAGCACGTGCTGCCGGCCCTGCCTCCCCCCCTCGACGCACTCCGCGACCACGTGTTGGCCCACAGCGTCAGGCGCGGCGACTTCACGCTGAAGTCAGGCGCCCGTTCGTCCTGGTTCCTCGACACCAAGCAAACGGCCTGCCGGCCGGAAGGCATCGTCCTCGTCGCCGATGCCGCGCTGGCGATCATCCCGCTCGACGCGACGGCGATCGGCGGGCTGACGATGGGTGCCGACCCGATGGCGTTCGGCGTCGCCGCCATCGGCGCGGTCCGGGGCCGTGGCCTGCGCAGCTTCAGCGTCCGCAAGGAGGCCAAGGACCACGGCGTCACCGGTCGCCTCGCCGGCGCGCTCGAGCCCGGTGACAAGGTCGTGATCACCGAGGACACGACGACGCGCGGGACCTCGTTGATGGAGGCCGTCGACGTGGTGAGAGCGGCCGGCGCCGAGCCGATCCTGATCACGGTCATCGTCGACCGCGGTGGCACCTGCGCGGCGCTCGCCGAGGCCGCCGGCGTCGCCTACCGCCCGCTGCTCACCGCCCCGGACCTCGGGTTCGGGTTCGGCACCTGACGGCACCCGCGAACGTCGTCAGCTCGCGCTGAGCACGCCCGGGTTGAGGATCCCGGCCGGGTCGAGCGCCCGCTTCACCGCGGCGGCCGCGGCGAGCTCGGGGGGGCTGCGCACGAGGTGGAGGTACGCGCTCTTGGCGATCCCGACCCCGTGCTCGGCCGAGATCGTGCCGCCCAGCCCCGTGGCCGCCGCGAGCACCTCGGCGGTGATCGCCGCCGGGTTCCCGGCGTCGAGGACGTTGACGTGGACGTTGCCCTCGGCGAGGTGTCCGAACGGCACGACCGTGCCGCCGTGACGGGCGAGTGACCGGCGCACCGCGTCCATCAGCTCCTGCAGCCGACCGACCGGCACGGCCACGTCCAGCTTCAGCGGCACACCGCGCGCGGCGATCGACTCCGTGATCCGGTCGCGGAACGCGATCAGCCGTTCGCGCGGCGGTCCCTCCGTCGTGAACGCGGCATCGAGCACGCCGGTGTGCTCGCCGATGACGGCGGTCAGGGCGTCGGTCGGGTCGGCGTGGTCGGCGCACTCGAGGACGACGTAGGCTCCGACGGCCGGATCGCTGCCCGGACCACCGACCGGTGGCGTCGCGCCGATGTGCGCAGCGACGACGGCCATCGCCTCGGGCAGGATCAGCTCGACGGCGTCGAGGTTGGGGAGACCCGACCGCAGCGCACCGAGGAGATCGACGGCGTCGTCGAGCGTGGCCGTCGCGACCATCGCCGTGGCCGTGGCGCGGTACCACGGCACGAGACGCAGCCGCGCCGCTGTGACGACAGCGAGCGTCCCCTCGCTGCCGGCGATCACCGAGGGCCAGTGCAGGCCGACGGTCTCCTTCGGTAGGCCGGCGAGGGAGCCGACGACGGAGCCGTCGGAGAGCACGGCGGTGATTCCGGCGACCTGCGACCGCATCGTGCCGAAGCGGACGACTCGCGAGCCTCCGGCGTTCGTGGCGATCGCCCCGCCGATCGTCGCCGAGTCGCGGCTGGCGAAGTCGACCGGCGCGTCGAGTCCGGCCGTCCGAGCGTGACGGCGCCAGTCGGCCAGCGTGACGCCGGCGCCCGCCGTCACCTGCAGTGCGCCGGTGTCGACCGTGCCGAGCTCGGTGAGGCGCCGCAGCGAGAGCACGACCATCGGTCGCTCACGCGGCACGCTGCCGCCGACGAGGCCGGTGTTCCCTCCCTGGGGAACGACCTCGGCGCCCGCCGACCCGCACGCCACGAGCACCGCGGCGACCTCCTCCGTGTCGCCCGGTCGGACGACGACGAGTGCGTCCCCCTTGAAGCGACCCGTCCAATCCGTGCTGTACGACGCCGTGACGTCGGGATCGCGCAGCACGTGTCCCGCGCCGACGATGTCGGCCAGGACGTCGGCCAGCGCTCTCACCGTGTCAACCGACCGGTTGCAACAGCAACGTCTGCATGGCCCGACCGACCGCACCTGCGTCGTCGAACAGCACGGAGTCGGCCAAGCCGACACCGGTCGGCTGCCACACCGAGCTGGAACGGCTGCCCACCCAGTCCCCGATGGGATCACGGTGCAGCGCGATCAGCAGGTCGGTGTTCATGAACGCCACCTGGTCGGGGTCGGCGTGCCGCCCGAACGCGTTGGTGCAGTCGGCCAGCGGCGCGATGCGCTGGAACGGCGACATCTGTTCGCCGGGCAGCAGATCGATGGAGCGCATCCAGAGCGTCGTCGTGCCGGGACCGGGATCCTGGCTCGGAGGGTGACGGATCTCAACCGCGTTCCGGAACCCGCTCAGGCGGTGGCGCATCCGGCCGAGGGGGAACTCACCGGGCTCCGAGTCGGACAGGCGCGGCAGCACGACGCCGCTGTTGTCGAGCGGACCCGGGAACAGCGGCGACGCGCTCATCGCGACGTGCATCCCCGTCGCCATGGCGCACACCTTGGCGCCGGCGTCGACGAGGGTGGCGCGGGTGTTGGCGGTCGCCCGGCCGGCCCGGACGACCTCGGCGACGATCGTGAATCCGGCCATCGGCACCGGACGGGGCAGGTCCACGGCGATCCGCGCCAGGCGGAGCTCGGGCACCAGGCGCTCGAGCGATCGGACGAGCAGCGCAGTCGGCGGACCGCCGTGACAGGCGCCCTCGTCCCACGGACCGCGGCAGTGGTCGGTCGGAGCGAACCACTCACGGCCTTCCTCGCGCCGCTCGATCTCGAAGAAGGTCGCGCTCACGACGTCAACCTACGACCGACCACGCGTGCCCTTGCCGGCAGGTCCCCGAGCAGCGCGTCGCTGACCCAGCACCGCGTGAGGTGCAGCGTCGACTCGATCCGCACGACCCGTTTCGGCGCGTCGAACGACTTCCCACACGTCGACAGCGCGGCCCGGATGCAGGCCTCCTCGTCCGGGAGGACCATCGGGAGGCGGGCCCGGCGGACCCCGGGGCCGCCGGCCGTGAACGAGTTGATGTACGTCGCCTCCCAGTCGATCGCGTTGGCGAGCGCGGCCGGCACGAAGTCGGCGAACCCGATGCCGAGGACGTTGCCGCCCGTCACGGCGGTCAACCCGAGCAGCACGATCGAGCGGACCCGTGGCACCGGCGGATCGGGCATGTCGGGTATCCAGAAGCGCCCTGTGACGTTCGGGTCGAGCGTCGTTCCCGAGATGTCCTTGCCGCCGCGCTCGATGATCAGGACGTCGATGTCGTCGAACGGCAGCGGCGCGACGAGTGCGCGTGCCTCGTCGGTCAGGTGCTGCTCCACGACGCCGCCGACGTCGCCCGACCGCATCGCCCGGACCGTGACGATGTCGCCGAACGGCGACTCGACGGATCCGACCCCGCCGAGGAGGCGGCCGCTGTCGCGTAGCACGGCGATGGCGGCGAGCAGGTGGTCACGCATCGCCGTCGCCGTGCTGGCGTGGAACTCGGCGGCGCCGGGCTGCTTGCCGAAGCCGACGACGGCCATCTTCGTGCACCCGCTCTCGACCGGTCCCTTGAACGCGGTGTGCGGCTTGATCCGGTTGACGGGCAGGATGCGGTCGGCGCCGGCGGCGTGGCGGTCGAGGTACAGCCGGCGGCCGTCCGCGGTCCGGCCGACGACCTCGGTCTCCATCGTCGAGCGGATCTCGGCCCCGACCGCGTCCTCGGTCATGCCGAGCGTGGCCAGCATGGCCCGTTGGCCGTCAGCAGTCGCCCCACCGTGGCTGCCCATCGCCGGAACCACGAACGGATCGGCGCCCAGCGCGCGTAGTCCGGTGATCGTCCCCCGCAACAGCTCGACCCGACCCGTCAGCCCGCGACTGCCGCCGCCGACCGCCACCGTCATGCCGGGCGTGACGTCGCCCGCGAACCGCTCGACGACCTCGTCACGCGTCGCCCGCTCGACGTCGGGGACCGGCGGCGGATGGGTGACCCCGAGCTCGATCTCGGTGAGCTCGGGCACCACGACCGCAGGGTCGAACGGCAGCTCGACACCGACGCGCAGTTGCTCCCATCCCACGACCCCAGGGTACGCGGCGGCGCCGTCCGCTTGACTGGCCGGTGTGAGGCCCGGCGATCAGCGCTTCACCGGCGAGATCTGCGGGTTCGGCTCGGCGTCCGGAACCCGGATCGTGATCGGTCGGTGGCCGCAGTCGCCGTTCGGGTCGTTCGCCGACGCCATGGTCGAGCACGGCGACGGGCGGCGAGTGCTCGTCGCGCCGTCCGACGAGATCGCCACCTACGTCGCCGCGGTGTACGGGTTCGACCACGTCGCCGTCGGTCCGGTCGAGGTCGGGCGGTCGGCCGGCGAGCTGCGGTTCGACAGCGAGCCGCTCGCCGCCGCGGTCTCCATCGGCCGCCGGGACGCTCTCGGCTGGTGCCTGAGGATCGTCCCGACCGCGGTCGCCCGCAGCCCACGCTGGGCAACGGTCGTCGATCCGGTCGCCCGTCGGGTGCTGCGCGACGTCCGGACCCGGGGCACGACGGCCGGCGGCACCGAGTTCTACGGCGCCGGCGACCGCCGCCGGGTCATCGCCGTCACGGCGTCGTGGCAAGGCATCGACCTCGGCCCGCTCGCCGACGTCGACCCGCCGGTCCGCTTCGGTTTCAGCTCGGCGCCCCGCACCCCGTCGATCGTCAGCGTCACGACGACGGTCCGTCCGTTCTGACCGCGCCCCGACCACCCGAGGGCCGCCAACGCGACGGTTCGTCGGCGCGCGCTTCGGCCTGCTTGGCGATGTTGCGCTGCATGCCCCCGAACACGAGGCCGTGGAACGGGAACACGGCGTACCAATAGGCCCGACCCCACAGGCCGCGGGGCGCGAAGACGGCCCGCTGGTGGAACAGCGTGTGGTCGCCGTCGTCGTGCACGATCCCGAGGTCGAGCCAGGCCCGGCCCGGCACCTTCATCTCGGCCCGCAGCCGCAGCAGCTCGCCGTCGACGATCTCCTCGACCCGCCAGAAGTCCACCGCGTCGCCGATCTGCAGGTCGTAGGGGTTGCGTCGGCCGCGGCGCAGGCCTGGCCCGCCCGACAGCTGGTCGATCCAGCCCCGCACGCGCCACGCCAGGGGCCACGAGTACCAGCCCGACGTCCCGCCGATCCCCTCGATCACGCTCCAGAGAACCTCCGGCGGCGCGTCGACGACCCGCGACCGCTCGTCGAGGTACAGCGTTCCCTGGGCCCAGTCGGGGTCGCTCGGCAGGGGGTCGCTGGGAACGCCGGCGACGCTCGCGTTGGACCAATGGGTCGCCACATCGGCATCGCGGATGCGCACCAGCGCCAACCGCACCGCCTCGGCGACGCCGAGCAGGCCGTTGGCCGGGTCGGGGACGTAGCGGGCGATGTCGTGCTCGCGGCACACGACCGTGTTGCGCAAGCTCTCGACGAGAGGACGGGCCAGGCTGCCGGGGACCGGTGTGACCAGCCCGACCCAGTGGCTGGACAACGTCGGCGACAGCACCGGCACCCGCAGCATCCGCCGGCGCTTCAACCCGGCGACCTCGGCGTAGACCTGCATCATCGCGGCGTAGGTCAAGACGTCGGCGCCGCCGATGGCGAATGCCCGGTTCACATCCGCAGGGATGTCGGCCGCGCCGACGAGGTAGCGCAGGACGTCGCGGATGGCGATCGGCTGGATCTTCGTGTCGATCCACCGCGGCACGACCATCACGGGGAGGCGCTCGGTGAGGTGGCGCAGCATCTCGAAGCTGGCGCTGCCACTGCCGAGGATGACGGCGGCCTGCAGGACGACGGTCGGGACCCCGGAGTCGAGGAGGATCTTGCCGACCTCGTCGCGGCTGCGCAGGTGCGGTGACAGCTCCTCGCCCTCCGGCGTCAACCCGCCCAGGTAGACGATCCGCGGGACCCCTGCGGCCTTCGCCGCAGCGGCGAACGCTTCGGCGCCGGCGCGGTCGGTGTCCTCGAACTGCGCCCCCGACCCGATGGAATGGATCAGGTAGTAGGCGACATCGACGTCGGCCAGGGCGGACGTGAGGCTGTCGGCGTCGGTCACGTCGCCGACGACGACCTCGACGTCGCCGGCCCAGGGCGCGTCGCGCAAGCGGGACCGGGTCCTGGCCATGGCCCGCACGACCAGCCCAGCCGTGAGCAGCTCAGGGACGAGTCGGCCCCCGACGTAGCCGCTGGCGCCGGTCACGAGCGCGCGTCGCGCACGGTCGGGTGGTGTCACGGAGTCCAGGCTGCTACGGAACCGTCGCACCCAAACCCGTGGGCACGACGAGCGTCGCGATCAAGGCGGCGTGATCGCTCCCGGTGACGTCGATCCGTTCGACTCCGGTGGCGACGATCCCGCCCCGACTGATGACGTGGTCGATGCCGATGAGCGCAGGGATCCGGCGACGGTTGGACGGGTAGGTCAGCACGAAACCGACGCCGGCCTGCTCCCCGGCGTCCCGGTAGCCCGTCGCGAGGATGTCCCGGAACCCGCGGTGGTCGAGCGTGCTGTTGAAGTCGCCGCCGACGATGCCGAGGCCGTCGACCGCGCCGAGCCACTCGCGCAGCAGGTCGAGCTCCTGCACCCAGCGATCGGCATCGGCCGGGAAGGGCGACAGCGGGTGCACGGCGGCGACGAAGACCTCGACACCGTCGAGGTCCATCGTCGCCGCGACGGGCGGGTGGCGGAAACCGCTCGGCGTGTTCAACGGTCGCAGCGGGGCGCGGCTCCACAGGCCGTTGCCGTGGGTGCCGGCGGTCGGCGTCGACGTCGTGTACGGCAACAGCTCGGCGATGCCGAGGTCGCGGAGCTCCTGTTCGAACTCCGGGGTCAGCTCCTCCAACGCCAGCAGGTCGACGTCGTGACCGCGCACGAGGCCCAGCACCTCGCCGGCGTCGCCGTCACCACGGTGCAGGTTGAGCGTCATCACGGTCAACGTCGTCGTCGGACCTTCGGGGAGCGCGCTCCCGAGGAACAGCGGGACCTGGGTGAGGGCCAGGACCACGGTGAGCACACCGGCGACGGCCACGCCCCACCACGCCCGTGCCAACAGGAACAGCACGGCGGCGGCGACGCCGGCGAGCACGACGAACGGCGTGCCGGCGACGTACGCGACGACCTTCGGTCGGCCGATCTCCGTCTGGCGCAGGACGAGCGTGGCCGCGACCGGCGCGGTGGCGACGAGCCCGGCGAGGATCAGGACCCCGCGCGCGGCCTGGACGAGGGCGTCGAACGGATCAGGTGGGGACCCGCCGGCGCGACGCACGCCGTCGTCGCCCGCCGTGCCGTCCACGCCCACGAGTGTGGCC
>JBEVOM010000217.1:0-10100 GCA_040507575.1 Ilumatobacteraceae bacterium | reverse complement strand
CGCCTGCTCACCGGCGGCGACGAGGTCGCCGGCGAGCAGCGCCAGTTGGGCGGCGCGCACCTTGGCCTCGGCCGCCATGAGCGCGATGCCGGACCCGTCGAGCATCGTGACCGCCCGCTGCGCCTCGCGGCGGGCCTCGGGGATCAGCCGCAGGTCGGTCAACGCCTCGGCATACTCGATGTACAGCTCGCCGAGCGGCCAGCCGACCGCGGTCCACATCGCGGCCGCCTCGTCGAAGAGGGCGAGGCCCTCGGACAGGCGCCCCGCTCGCACCGTCGCCCACGCCCGTCCCTCGGCGATCGCCGCAGCGAGCCCGGGCCCGACCTTGCCGACCTCCTCGGTCGCCAGTTCGAACAGGCCGAGGCCGACGTCGAGGCGTCCGCTCTGCACCTCGATGACGCCGAGGTTGTTCGCCGCCTTCGCCCGCACCTCCGCCGACGCGCCGGGCGCGGCGAGGATGCGCCGATACGCCTCCGCGGCCTTGGCGACCCGCCCCGAGTTCTGGTGCAGCGTCGCCTGCTGGTGCTCCAGCTCGACGTCGACGTCGTCGCCCAGGAACGCAGCCGCCTTCGTGAGGTCGCGCTGCGCAGCACCGGTGCGGCCGAGCTCCTGGCGCACCGCGCCACGCGTGACGAGCGCCTCGCGCCACTGCGGTTGCAACTGGCGTCGGCGGGCGGTGCGCACGGCCTCGTCCAGCAGCGCGATGGCGCGGTCGTGGGCAAGGCGGCTGCGTTCGAGCCACGCCTCCGCTCGGAGCGCGGCAACGAGCGCACGTTGGTCGCCGGCCCGGCGGGCCTCGGCCACGAGGTGGCGCACCGCGTCGGCCGCTCCCTCCGGATCGGCTACCACCCTGCGATACGCCTCACTAGCTTGTATCAACAGTTCAGAAGCGGGCTCCAGAAGGCCAGAGCTCGCCTCGACGTCGCCGGTCATGGGGCTGGCGAGACTAGTCCGCCCAACCTGTGCCAGGGAGACCGACATGGCAGATCCGCCACCACGCCCACCGGTCGTGCGCCGCCCGCAGACGGAGCGCACCGACGCCGAGCGCGAGCTCGTCCGACAGTCCCTGATCAGCCAGGTCAGCCAACTCGAGACGCGGCTCGCCGCGGACATCGAGCGAGACGTGATCCGACGCATGGTGCGCGATCGCAACGAACGGCCCGACCTCGTCAGCGTCCGGATCCTCGACGAGCTGCAGGACCACCCGGTGCTCGCGACGGACGGCAGCATCATCGTGAGGGCGGCGGATCTCGACGGTCTGTCCAGCGACGAGCGGACCGCCCTCGGCCTCCGTCCGCTGCGTGGCATGCAGGTGGCGCGCCTTCGTGGCAACAAGCCGGAGACGTCGGCGGAGATCGCGTTCCGGCCGAACTACGTGACGGCGATGGGGATCGTCGTGAAGGCGCTGTGCGGCCCCGAGCCGGCCGGCTCGGTGGCTCCCGAGCGGCTCCGCCCAGGCCGCGGCACGCCGCTGAAGGTGGCCGTGATCGACACCGGCATCAGCTCCGACGATCGCACGGATGCGTGGCTGACGGGGCTCCAGACCACGGACAACAGCGACCCGCTGTACCCCGACCCGGGCACCGACGTCCTCGGCATCGGCGCCGGCCACGGCACGTTCGTGAGCGGCATCGTGCAACAGCTCGCGCCGGCCGCCCTGATCAAGGTCTTCAACCCGCTGAAGCTCGACGGCCTCGGCACCGAGGCCGACGTCGCCGAGTCGATGATCGACGCCTGTGAGTGGGGTGCCGACATCATCAACCTGTCGCTCGGCCTCGAGACCGACGACGACGAGGCACCGATGGCGCTGGCCGACGCCGTGCGGGCGATCGGCGAGGACCATCCCGACGTGCTCGTCGTGGCCGCGGCCGGGAACACCGGACGGGGCCGGCCGTGCTGGCCCGGCGCGTTCCCGGACGTCGCCGCCGTCGCCGGCCTCACCGTCGACATGAAGCCGGCGCCGTGGTCGACGCGCGGTCCCTGGGTCACGTGCTCGACCATCGGCGAGGGCATCATGTCGACGTACGTGACCGGCATCGAGAGCACGCTCGTCGACGATCCACCGGACCGCTTCGGGATCGATCCCTGGGCGCTGTGGTCGGGCACGTCGTTCGCCTCACCGCAGGTCGTCGGCGCGGTCGCCCAGGTCGCCCAGCGCAGCGCGATCGGGCCCAAGGACGCCCTCTCGCGCATCCTGCGCCGACGCCGTACGGTCGACGGCTACGGCAGCGTCCTCAAGCTGTTGAACCCGGCCGACATCCCGAGCCCGGTGGCGTTCGGGCCGATCGGCTGAGGAGGGACCATGCCTCGTCGATCCACGACCCCTCACAGCTCACCGCTCGTGAAGCTGCCGGACTCGCTGCGGTTCATCGACGTCGAGCGGACCCACGCGGTCGCCGACGACCAGGCGGCCCGGGCCGCCGAGTGGGATCCCGGCCGCCAGGTCGATTCCGAGCACGACATCCGCGTGATCACCGCCCGGCGCGCCAAGGCCGACGCCCGGTACCTCATGATCGACGAGTTCGACCGCCGACCCGACGACCCGTACACGGCGCTCGACGAGTGGTTGATCGCAGGTGAGGACCTCGCCGGCCCGATCGCCGAGCGGCTCGCCGACCATGCGTTGATGGCCGAGGCCATCGAGCTGCTCGACGAGCGCGTGTTCAAGATCAAGCCGGCGCGCGACGCACCCCCCGGCACGTCGGTGCGGGAGAAGATGGCCGAGCTGCTCGCCGCCCTGCGCGTCGACGTGCCGGATGCGCGCGATCCGTTCCGCCCGCAGCACCTGGCGCCGATGGGCATCGTCGTCAAGGCCGACAGCCCGCCGCGCCCGGCGCCCGGCCTGGTCGCGCTGTCGACGGCCGCCGGGCCGGTGAACCGGCTGGACCGCATCCGCCACGTCCTGCGCCGGCCCCGGCCGATCCGAGTCGCCGTGATCGACACCGGCATCGCCGACCTCGGGAACGTGATGCCCCACCCCGGGGATCCCGACCAGGCGCGCACGGATGGGTGGCTGGGCGGTCTCACCGTCGACGCCGCCAACATCGACGTGCTCGACGATCTGCCCGACGACGACGAGCTCGACGACGGCGCCGGCCACGGCACGTTCATCGCCGGGGTCATCGAGCAGGTCGCGCCACGGGCAGTCGTCACGGTCTACCGGGCCCTCGACAGCGACGGGTTGGGTGGCGAGGCCGCCGCCGCGACCGCGATGGTGCGGGCCGCCGGGCAGGCCGACATCCTGAACCTGTCGTTCGGCACCGAGACGGTCGGCGACATCGAGCCGCTGGCCCTGACGGCCGCCGTCGAGATCATCCGCGAGAAGTACCCGAAGGTGCTCCTCGTCGCCGCCGCGGGCAACTTCGGACGGGATCGCCCGTGCTGGCCGGCGGCGCTGAAGAGCGTCGTCGCCGTGGGCGGGCTGACGCGACGGATGGGGCCGGCCCGCTGGTCGAGCCGCGGCCACTGGGTCGACTGCTCGACGATCGGTGAGGCCGTCCTGTCCACGTTCGTCAACGGCACGGCGAAGGACGACACGACCGGCGAGGTGTTCCACTACCCGGTCGGCGGCCAGGGCACCAACGCCTGGGCCGTGTGGAGCGGCACCTCGTTCGCCGCACCCCAGATCGTCGCCGCGGTCGCCAACGTGTGCCGCTGGGGCGAGACGCCGCTCGCGGCGTGGCAGCGACTCATGCACGATCGCACGCACAAGCGCGACTTCGGCCGGATCGTCGAGATCCTCCCGCCGACCTGACACCGCGCCCGCCCGGGCCCGGCCAGCAGGCCGGCGGCCCTGCGGGTCACATCCGCACGAACCGGCTGATCACCTCGACGTGGGTCGTCTGCGGGAACGTGTCGACGACCTCGGACCGCTCGTGGTGGTAGCCGGCGGCGGCCAGCAGCTTGGCGTCGCGCCCGAGCGACGCCGGGTCGCAGCTGACGAGGACGAGCACCGGCGTCCCGATCCGGGTGAGCGCGACGACGCCGGGCTTGCCGAGCCCACTGCGGGCCGGATCGGCGAGCACGACGTCGACCGGCTCGCCGTCGGTCCTGCGCCACCCACCGACCTCTCCTCGGACCACCTCGGCGCGACGGCCGGTCAGGTTGTGCACGGCATCGGCGACGGCCGCCCGGGACGTCTCGATCGCGATGACCCGCGTGTCGTCCCCGGTGGCACAGACGCCGAACATCCCGACCCCGGCGTACGCGTCGACGACGAGCGCGGCGGTGGCGAGCTCGGGCGCCGCCCGTCGCACCCCGCCGACGAGCAGTTCGGCGGCCTGCGGACCGGACTGGAAGAACGCTCCCATCGACACCCGGAGGCGCTTCCCGCCGACGTCCTCCTCGAGGACCGCGGCCGCGCCGAGCAACGTGTCCTCGGGCAGACCGGCGACGTCGCCGACGGCGCGATCCCACCGGGCTGCCAGCTGTCCGGTGGCGGCCGAGAGCCGCAACGTCAGCTCCACTCCCGCACCGAGCGTCAATCCGGGGAGCAGCGCAGCGAGCGTGGGATGAGCGACGAGGCACGCCGGGGCGGCGACGACGTCGTGGGAGTGCTCGGCGCGGTAGCCGGCGGCTCCGTCCACCGTAGAGGCCACGCGGATCGTCGTGCGGTAGCCCGTCGGTTCGACACCACCGCCGAGGCCGACGAGCGGCTCGGCGATGCCTCCGGTGCGGCGCAGGGCGTCGGTGACGATGTCGACCCTGGCCCGACGCTGTGCCTCGACCGTGGCGTGTTGCCAGCCGCAGCCGCCACAGCCGGCGCGTCGCGATGGGCACGGCGGCTCGATGCGGTCCGGTGACGGCTCCTCGACGGCGACGACCTGGGCCCGCGCCCAGTCCTTCTTCTCGACGACCAGCTCAGCGGCGACGACCTCGCCGGGCAGGGCGCCGCGCACGAACACGACCCGCCCGCCCTCGTCGCGGGCGATGGCCTCCCCACCGGCTGCGAACCGGTCCGGGCGCAGGGTGATCACCGTCATGACCAGACCCTACGGCGAGGCGATACCGTCGGATCCGATGGCTCGTCCGATCCAGATCGCCCCGTCGGTGCTCCCGGCCGACTTCTCGCGCCTCGGCGACGAGCTCGCGGCGCTCGAGAAGGCCGGGGTCGACCTCGTGCAATGGGACGTCATGGACGGGCAGTTCGTGCCCAACTTGACGTTTGGCCCCGATGTGATCGCGTCGGTCCGCACCCGTGTCGGCGTGCCGTTCGAGGCCCACCTCATGGTCCTCACGCCCGACGTGATGGCGCCGCGGTACGTCGAGGCCGGCTGCCAGCGGCTGATCGTCCACGCCGAGGCCTGCCTGCACCTCCACCGCACGCTCGGTGCGATCCGCGAGCTCGGCGCCGAGGCCGGCGTGGCGCTCAACCCGGCGACTCCACCGAGCGCGGTCGCCCACGTCCTCGACCTCGTCGGCCTCGTGCTGGTGATGACCGTCAACCCGGGGTTCGGCGGGCAGCGCTACCTGACCTCGATGGAGCCGAAGATCGCCGCCGTGCGCCGGATGGTCGACGACGCGGGGTACGGCGACACGATCGACGTCGAGGTCGACGGCGGCATCGCCCCGGACACGGTCGGCGCCGCGGCGGCCGCGGGCGCCAACGTCCTCGTTGCCGGCAGCGCGCTGTACCGCGATCCTGAGGGCCTCGAGCACGCCGTCACCGAGCTGCGCCGGCTGGCCGGCGCGGCGACCACCTGACGACCGCACCACGCGCGGCGGCGCAGTGGCACGTCGGCGATCTGGGCGCGCCGGGTCCCGTCATCGAGACCCTGCGCCCAGACACCGGAGGACCCGAGCGCTGTCACACCCCGTCCGTACGATCGGGACCATGACGATCACGGTCTCGACCACGGCACTCGGCGCTGCCGCGCTCGATGCGCTGGGTGACGCCGTGCGGGCCGCCAAGCGCGGTGACCCGTTGGCGCCGGTGGCCGTGGTCGTGCCCACCAACACCGCGGGCGTGATGGCCCGCCGGGCGCTCGGGCGCCGCGGCGGCGCGGCAGCGATCGACGTCCTCACGTTGTTCCGCGTCGCCGAGCTGCTCGGGGCCCCTTCCCTCCACGCCGAAGGCCGCCGGCCGGTGTCGACGCCCATCGTCGACCTGGCGGTCAAGCAGGTCGTCGCCGACAAGCCCGGGCTCTACGCCGGGGTCCAGCACCACCCGTCGACGATCGTGGCACTGCGCGACCTCTACCGCGAGCTGCGGGCGGCCGGTCCGGCATCGCTGACCGCCCTGGCCCGTACGCCGCGCGGCAGCGAGCCGGCGCGCGTCGCCGCCGAGGTCGCCCGGCTCCTGGCCCGCGAGTGGTACGACGAGGGCGACCTGCTGGGACGGGCCGCCGACCGGGCGCGCACCGACCTGCCCTCCCGGCTCGGCCGCGTCGTCGTGCACCTGCCCCAGCGGCTGCGCCCGCTCGAGCACCATCTGCTCGACGCGCTGGCCGAGCACGGTGACGTCCACCTCGTCGTCGGCCTGACGGGCGACCAGGATGCCGACGGACCCGTCATCGCGCTCGCCGAGGGGTTGAGCGGCCACCCCATCACCGCACCCGGCGTCCCGGTCGCCCCAGCCGACCCCATCGGCCGCGTCGACGTCGTCTCGACGACCGACGCCGACGACGAGGTCCGCCTGGCCGTGCGGGCCGTCTTGGACGCCGCCCGCGGCGGCACCCGCTTCGACCGCATCGCCGTGCTGTTCCCCACCGACCGGCCATACGCCCGACTCGTCGAGCACCAGCTCGCCGCAGCCGGGATCCCCTGGAACGGACGCCCGGGGACGACGGTGGCCGAGCGCACGGTGCCGCGAGTCCTGACCGAGCTGCTCGAGCTCGACCGCCGCGGGGTGCGGCGCACCGCGCTGATGACGTTGCTCGGCGACGTGCCCGCCCGCCGCGCCGACGGTCGCACCGTCCCGACGGCGCGTTGGGAGCGCATCGGCCGGGCGGCCGGCATCGTCGGCGACGCCGACTGGGCGACCCACCTCCCCAGGTACGTCGCCGACGTCCGGGCCGGCGCTCGTTGGGACGCCGACAGCGAGGCGGCCGCCGCCGAGGAGCTGGCGGACTTCGTCGCCGGGCTGCGGGACGCGCTCGGGGACCCCGCGGCCACCCGGCCCTGGGCGGAGTGGGCGACGTGGTCCGAGGAGCGTCTCGACTCGTGGTTCGGCGCGCGCCGGCTGGACCGCCTCGAGGGCGCCGAACGGGCGGCGTGGGAGCACACCTCACGGGTGCTCGACCGGCTCCACCACCTCGACGCGCTCGGCGGGCCCGTCACCCGGGCCGAGTTCCGGGCCACGTTCGTCGCCGAGCTCGAGATCGCCCCGGGCCGTCTCGGCAAGGTCGGTGACGGCATCCACGTGAGCACGCTCGCCGGCGCCGCCGGCATCGATGTCGACGTCGTCGTGGTCGTCGGCGCGGCGGACGGCCTCGTCCCTCCGGCGCCCGTCGTGGACCCGCTGATCGGTGACGCCGAGCGTGACGCCGCCGGCCTGGAGAGCAGCGACGAGCGGGCGGCCGCCGTCCACCGCCAGTTCCTCGCCGCGGTCGCGTCGACGCCGGTGGCGTACGTCACGGTCCCGCGCGGGGACCTCAGGGCCACGGCCGTCCGTCACGAGTCGCGCTGGCTGACGGCGCTCGCCGAGCGGGCCCCCGGTGCCGTCGCCCGCCGCGACGTGGACTCGCACGCCGACGGCCTCAGCCGCACCGAGTTCCCGGTGTCGCTGGCCGAGCACCGGCTCCGTGCGCTGTGGACCCGGGTCCGCGCCGGCGACGACATGCGTGATCTGCCCCTCGTCGCGGCCGACGACGCGATGCGCAGGGCCCTTCTGCTGCGCGACGCCCGGGCCGACGACACGTTCAGCGAGTTCGACGGCAACCTCTCGTCGCGGGGACCGTTCCCGCTGACCGGGCCCATCTCGCCGTCGCGGATCGAGGCGTGGGCGGCCTGCCCCCACGCCTACTTCGTGCAGTTCGTGCTCGGAGTCCGGCCGATCGACGAGCCGGCGGCGATCGAGACGCTCAGCGCGCTCGACCGGGGCTCGGCCATGCACGAGGCCATCGATCGGCTGCAGCACGCCGTGCTCGACGGCACGATCGATGCCCCCGGGCCGGAGGGTTGGGGTCCGAGCCACCGGAGCGCCCTCCTGGCCGCCGCGGTCGAGGTGGCCGACGAGCTGCGCGACACCGGACGCACCGGACGCACGGCGTTCTGGGTGAACCAGCGCGCCGAGCTGCTGGCGACGCTGGATCGCTGGCTGACGTTCGACGGTGAGGCGTGGGCCGGGCGCACGCTGCGGTTGTCGGAGGCCAGGTTCGGCGATGCCGAACGCGTGGTCATCGGATTGCCCGACGGTCGGGAGATCGCGTTCCGGGGCACGATCGACCGCGTGGACGAGCTTCCCGACGGCTCGCTGGTCGTGACCGATCACAAGACGGGTCGGCCGGGTGCGCTCGGAAAGCTGGGCGGGCAGGACCCGACGCTGGGCGCGACCCGCTTCCAGCTCCCGGTGTACGGCGTCGCCGCCCGCACGCTGATGGGCCGGGCCGATGCCGATGTGCAGGCCGAGTACACGTTCTTCAAGCCGGACTTCTCACGGGTCTCGTTGACGTTCGACGACGACGTGTGGGCCCGCGTCGCCGACGACTTGGCGCTGGTCGTCGACGGCATCGAGCGCGGCGTCTTCCCGGCCCGGCCCGAACCCCCCGTGTACCGGTTGTGGGTGCCGTGCGAATGCTGCGAGCCCGACGGGCTCGGCACCGCCGGACCGTGGAGCGAGTGGCAGCGCAAGCGCCACGACCCGGCGGTGGCCCGGTGGTTCGGCGACCCACCGGCGCCGGACGTGACTGCGGTCGTCGAGGCGGTCGCGGATGGCTGAGCAACTCCCGCTGCTGCTCGAGTTCGACGCCGACCGGCGCCCCGACCGCGAACCGGACCGGCTCGACCGGGCCGACGCGACCGCGCCTCCGGATGCGGCTGCCCGTGACCGCATCCGCACCGGCACGACCGCAACCCTGTTCGTCGAGGCCGGCGCCGGCGCCGGCAAGACGACGGCGCTGGTCGGGCGGATCCTGACCCACATCGACGACGGCGTGCCGATCGACGAGATCGCCGCCATCACGTTCACCGAGAAGGCCGCTGCCGAGCTCCGCCACCGGCTCCGCGAACGGCTCAGCGAGTCCGCTCACGAGGTCCGCCTGGCCGCCGTCGACGCCCTCGACCACGCACCGATCGGCACGCTGCACGCCTTCGCCCGGCGGATCCTGTTCGAGCTCCCGGTCGAGGCCGGCCTCCCCCCGGGGGTCGGGGTGCTCGACGAGCTGGAGAGCCAGCTGGCCCTCGACGAGCGGTGGGAGGACCTCATGGAGGAGCTCCTCGACGACGCCGACACCGAGATCGCGCCGGGCCTGCGGGCGTCCGAGCTCGTGCAGCTGTGCACCTGGCCCCGCTTCGGCGGCACGGCCGGCCTGCGCCGCATCGTCGAGGACTTCCAGGACAACTGGGACCTCGTCGCCGAGCGCGTCTCGCTGACACCTCCGGAACGGCCCGGCTGGTGCACCGAGGTGCTGACGAGGATCGCCGGGCTGATCGCGACACCGGTGCCACCGGACGACTCGCAGGCCGCGCTCCTGGCGGAGATCCGCCAGGTGGCGGCGGTCATCGAGCACGACGGCGACCTGTCGACGATGCTCGGCGGCCTCGAGACCGTCAAGCAGCGCATCGGCAAGGGCACCAAGGGCAACAAGGCGAAGTGGCGCGGGCACGGGGGCGTCGAGGCCCTCGATGCGCTGCGGGCGGAGGAGCTCGCCCTCGTCGAGCTGATCGACGGGCACCTCCTGCAGTGGCGCGAGTACCGGCGCCTGGTCGTCGGCGCCATCGCCGGACGCTTCGTGCTCGACGGTGCCCGCGAGCGGGCGGCCGCCGGCACGCTCGAGTTCCACGACCTCCTCGTGCTCGCCCGACGCCTGCTGACGGGTGACCCCGGGGCCCGCCGGCGGCTCCACCAGCGGTACCGCCGGGTGCTCCTCGACGAGTTCCAGGACACCGATCCGATCCAGCTCGAGATCGCCGTGCGCCTCACGGCCGCTCCCGACGCCACC
>JBEVOM010000050.1:0-18417 GCA_040507575.1 Ilumatobacteraceae bacterium | reverse complement strand
TACACTCTTTCCCTACACGACGCTCTTCCGATCTCTGCGCGCCCAGATCGGCAGCGTGCCGACCGCCACCCGCAGGCCGAAGCGGGTCAGCACGGGGTGCATCGACTCGTAGAGCCCCTCGACGGCGAACTTCGCCGCCGCGTACCCGTCGGTGACCGGCTGCCCGAGGGCGCCGGCCATGCTCGACACCGCGATCAGCGTCCCGCTCCCGGCGCCGGATCCCGGACGGTTGCGACCACGGTGTCGCCGGCCCGGCCGAACGCGACCGCGGTCGCCAGCCCGATCCCGCGCGAGCTGCCCGTGACGACGATGATCCGGTCCATCGCCTCGAGCATGGTCGATGCCGCGTGCCGACCGGCGGCCGTGCGCTCAGACGGTCGATCGCGGGGCCGGCCGTGCTAGACGGAGGGCATGGCGGTGACAACGGACAGGCAGCCCATCCGAGACCACATGGCGTTCGTCCGTGAGCTGGCGGCGCGTCGACGCCACGGCGAGCGGGACCGTCTCGGCAGCGCGAACTACGTGGACGCCGCGGCTCGGCGGCGAGGCGCGTCGGCGGTCGTCGACGGCACGGCACACAGCCTGTCCCGGCCGCTCGTCCCGCACAGCTCGCCGAGCGGGCGGGCGGGCATGGTGTTGACGACGTACTTCGAGACCATGGGCTCGACGATGGCCGGCACCGATCACGTCGAGCTGGACTGCCACGGGTTCATGAGCACCCACCTCGATTCGCTCAACCACATCGGCTTGGACGGGGCGTGGTACGCCGGCTGGCCCACCGCCGCCACCAAGGAGCTCTCGGTGTCCGGCTTCGCTCGACACGGTCTGGTCACCCGAGGGGTCGTGATCGACGTGCCGGCCGTGCGCGGCTGCGACCACGTCAGCGCCGATGCTCCGGTGACCGGCGCCGACATCGAGGCCGGTCTCGAGCTCGCCGGCGCGACGTTCGAGTCGGGTGACGCGCTGCTGCTGTACATGGGCCGTGACCGGTTCGAGGCCGCCGGAGGCGACTTCGCCGTGCTCCACGGCTCCGGCGAGCCGACCCCCGGCGTCGGCATGGACGGCGCTCGGTGGATCGCCGAGCACCCCGTGTCGGTCGTGGCGTGGGACTTCCAGGACGCCCTCGCTCCGTCCCAGGCCCGCTTCAGCGTGCACTTCCTGATCTGGGCGATCGGACTGCTGCTCGTCGACAACTGCGACTACTCGGCGGTCATCCCGAGGTTGCGTGAGCGCAACCGGCTCACCGGCCTGTTCTCGGTCGCTCCGCTCCTGCTCGACGGGGCGACCGGCGGCAACGTCAACCCGCTCCTCGTCGTATGAGCACCCTGACCGGCCTCACGGCGCTCGTCACCGGCGCCGGCCGCGGCCTGGGGCGGGCATACGCCCTGCACCTGGCCGAGCTCGGCGCCGACGTCGCCGTGCTGGACGTGGACATGCACTCGTTCCGGGACTTCGCTGCCGAGGCCGAGCAGATGACCGCCGGCTCGGTGGGCGAGGAGGTCAGGGCGCTCGGCCGGCGCAGCATCGAGCTGGAAGCCGACGTGTCCGACGCCGGTACCGTCGAGGCCGCCGTCGCGCGGGTGCGCGACGAGTGGGACCGCATCGACGTGCTCGTGTGCAACGCCGGCGGTGGAATGGGCCGGCCCCGCGACTCGCGGGCCTCGTCGATGGACCTCGACGCGTTCGACGCGGTGGTGCGGCGCAACCTGTACGGCACGGTCCACACCTGTACGTCGGTGGCCCCGATCATGAAGGAGCACGGCAGCGGACGCATCATCACGGTGGCCAGTGGCGCCGGGCTACGGCCCAGCAAGGACGGCGGGTATGCGCACTACGGCGTAGCCAAGGCCGGCGTCGTCATGTACACCCGGTACCTCGCCCAGGATCTCGGGCGGTTCGGCATCACCGCCAACTGCATCGCACCGGGCTTCATCGGCACCGGCCGGTTGATGGAGGGCTTCGGCGACAACGAGGAGGTCATCGCACGGGGAGTGCCATTGCGGCGCATCGGGCGCACCGAGGACTGCGCGTCCGTCGTCGGGTTCCTGGCCGGCCCCGGGGCCGCGTACATCACCGGCACGGTCATCCCGATCGACGGCGGATCCGGGGGCTGAGGGACCCCCACCGGCCGGTCGGGCAGGGGTAGCGTGACGAGCGTATGACACTGCCGTCGTCGACGATCGAGCGGCTCGAGCTGGCGGCGGATGCCCCGACCGGGGTGCGCTTCGTCGGCGCGTCGGTGACGCCCGACGGCACGCCGCACTTCGTGCCGTGGCGGCAGCTCCACGACGAGGCTCGCGCCGTCGGCGCCGCCCTCCAGGCCCGCGGCATCGGTCCCGGCGAACACGTGGCCATCCTCGGTCCGACGAGCCGTCAGCTGATGACGATCATCAGGGGCTGCTGGATGGCGGGCATCGCCTCCATGGTCCTGCCGCTGCCGATGCGGATGGGTTCGCTCGAGGCGTTCGTCGAATCGACGCGCGGCCGCATCCGCCACGGCGACGCCAAGCTCGTCCTGATCGACGACATGCTCGCCGCTTTCTACGACGCCGCGCCCGGCGACCCGCCGATCGCGGCGATGGGTGCCGTCCTGCCCGGCGCGCCTGGTGTGCCGTCCGGCGACCGTCTCGACGTGCCACGCCCCGATCCGGAGCGTCTCGTCATCCTGCAGTACACGAGCGGCTCGACCAGTGAGCCGAAGGGCGTGATGATCCCGGACCGGGTGCTGACGGCGAACGTCGACGCCTGCTGCGTCGGCGGCAGCATCGATCCCCACACCGAGGTCCTGGTCTCCTGGCTGCCGCTCTACCACGACATGGGCCTCGTCGGCTGCCTGGCCATCCCGATGACCCGCGGCGCCACCCTGGTGCAGGCGGCGCCGCAGGACTTCCTGGCCCACCCCGGCAACTGGATGCAGTGGCTGTCGGACTGGCGCGGCACGGCGACCGCCGGGCCGAACTTCTCGTGGGTCCTGGCCACCCGGGCGCTGAAGCGGATGAAGGACCTCGACCTGTCGCCCCTCACGCTCGCGCTGTCGGGCGCCGAGCCCGTCGACCCGGCCGCCGTCGAGGCGTTCGTCGCCGCCGCGGCGCCGTTCGGGTTCACCCCCGGCGGCGTCTTCCCCGCCTTCGGCATGGCCGAGGTGGCCATCGGAGGCTCGTTCCCGCGGCGTGGCCGCGGCCTCGTGTGCGACACCGTCGATCGGGCGGTGCTCGAGCGCGACCGCGTCGCCAAGCCGGTCGAGGTCACCGACCCGGACGATCTCGCCCTGGCCGCCCGGCGACTTCCGCTGCTCGGCCGCCCGGTACCGGGCCTCGAGATGCGCATCGTCGATCCCGACACGTTCGAGGTCCGACCGGACCGCCATGTCGGCGAGCTGCTGATCCGCGGCACGTCGGTGACCCCCGGCTACTACAAGCGTCCTGATGCGACGGCCGAGCTGTTCCGCGACGGCTGGCTGTGCACCGGCGACCTCGGCTACATGCTCGATGGTGAGCTCGTGCTGTGCGGTCGGATCAAGGACGTCATCATCGTCGGCGGCCGCAACGTGTTCCCGGAGGACATCGAGCGGGCCGTCGGTGTCGTCGAGGGCGTGCGGGCCGGCAACGTGATCGCGTTCGGGATGGAGGGCTACAAGGGCAAGGAGAGCGTCGTCGTGGTGGCGGAGACGAAGTCGTCCGGCGATGTGCTCGACACCGTCCGCGAGCAGATCCACCACCGCACGCTCGAGGTGTGCGGGCTGCCGCCTCGCGACGTCATCCTCGTCAGGCCGAGCACGTTGCCGAAGACGTCGTCGGGCAAGCTGCAGCGGGCCCGGTGCCGAGAGCAGTACCTGGACGAGCAACTCGAACTGGCCTGATGCGCGCGTTCGCGTCCGAGCGCCACCGGCACCACGACCCCGAACGTGAGATCGAGTCGTCGTGCTTCCAGGTGCCGTTCGAGCATCCCGGTCGGGCCGAGATCATCCGGGCCGCGTTGGAAGCGGACCGGTCGTTCGAGATCGACGAACCGCCGGATGCCGGCACGGCGCCGATCGAGGCGGTCCACGACGCCGGGCTGGTCAGGTTCCTGTCGACGGCGTGGGCCGACTACCAGCGTGACGTGCGCGTCGTCCGCGACGTCGTGCCGGACGTCTTCGCGATGCCCGGGCTGCGGGCGGGGATGGGTCCGCTCACCGAACCGGCCTCGACGAGCGGGCGCCTCGGCTGGTGGTGCTACGAGACGACGACGCCGCTGACCCGCGGCACGTACGACGCGGCCCGGTCGGCGGTCGACTGCGCCGTGGCGGCGACCGGGGCCGTGCTCGCCGGAGACCGGATCGCGTACGGGCTGTGCCGTCCGCCCGGCCACCACGCGGCGACGGCGCTCTACGGCGGCTACTGCTTCTTCAACAACGCCGCGGTGGCCGCCGACCACATCTCGAGGACCACCGGGTCGCGCGTCGCCGTGCTCGATGTCGACTACCACCATGGCAACGGGACGCAGCAGATCTTCTACGAACGCGACGACGTCACGTTCGTGTCGCTGCACGGCGACCCGGCGCGGGCGTACCCATACCACACGGGTCACGTCGACGAGACCGGCTCCGGGCGCGGGCGCGGCGCCACGTGCAACGTCCCGCTCCCCGCCGGGACGGACGACGCCGCCTACCTCGGTGCGCTCGACCGGGCACTGGCCGCGGTCGAGGCGGCCGACCCTGCCGTCATCGTGGTCTCCCTCGGCGTCGACACCTACGTCGATGACCCGATGTGCGACCTGGCGCTGACCACGGACGGGCTCGCTCGCTGCGGGATGGCCGTCGCGGCGCTCGGGCGTCCACTCGTCGTGCTGCAGGAGGGCGGCTACGCCGACGACACGCTGGGCGCCAACGTCACGTCCTGGCTGCGTGGAGCATCCGACGCCCTCGTTTGAGTCCGGATATCGGTCGCACGTGCGACCAATATCCGGACCAAAACGCACTCAGCGGGACTTGATGTCGTCCAACACCTTGCGCCAGCGATCGGGCTCGCTCTTGTACGGGGCGTAGAACGAGATGCGGCTGATGACGTCGCCGTAGCGGCGGTCCAGCTCGGTGCCGATGGTCTCCGGCGCGCCGACCACGGCGAACGTGTTGAGGACGTCATCGTCGATGCGATCGGCCATCGTCGCCCAGTCGCCCTGCTTCGACAGCGAGTTGAGCTCCTCGCCGAGCGCGCCCCACCCGTGGAGCTCGAGCACCGGGCGATACGCCGGCGTCGAACCGTAGAACGCGATCTGGCTCCGCGTGCCGGCGGCCGCCTTCTCCATCTGCTCGTCGTCGGCCCCGGTGACGACGAAGCTCGGACCGACGATCTCGAACCCGTCCATCGACTTGCCCGCCTTGGCCCGGCCCCGCTCGAGCGCCGGCAGCGTCACGTCGCGCAGGTAGCGCTCGGTCGTGAACCCGTGGCAGATGAACCCGTCGCAGACCTCGCCGGCGACCTCCGTCATCAGCTCCCCGACACCGGCGAGGAAGATCTTCGGCACGCCGAAGCCGTCGAGGTCGGCCGGTGCCGGCTGGAACATGTAGGTCATCAGGGTGTGCTGGTAGAACTCGCCGCGGAACTGCAGCGGCGTGCCGTTCAGCCAGTTGTCCCAGATCGCGCGGATCGCCAGCACCAGCTCCCGCATCCGTGGAGCCGGGTGGCTCCAGGGCATCGAGAAGCGCTTCGTGATGTGCGGCTTGATCTGGCTGCCCAGTCCGAGGATGAAACGGCCCTTCGAGTACGCCTGCAGATCCCACGCCGTGCCGGCGAGCGTCATCGGGTTGCGGGCGAACGCGACGGCGATCGACGTGCCGATGTCGACCTGATCGGTGTGCTCGGCGACGAGCATCAGGGGGAGGAACGGGTCGTGGCTGGTCTCCTGCGTCCACACGCCGGAGTACCCGGCGGCCTCCATGTCGGCCGCTGTCGCGCCGGCCGTCGTGATGCTGTCCCCGATGCCTCCGTCGACCTTCATGGTGCGAACCGTAGATCGTCGACGATGGCGGCCGGGCGTCCGGGCGGCCCGTCCGTTCAGCCCTTGCCCCCCTGATCGCGCAGGAAGCGCTCGACCTCGGCGGCCAGCTCGTCGCCCGACCGCAGCTCGATCTCACCGACCTCTGCCCCGTCGTGCGCCGAGGTCGTCCCGTCCTCGCCGGCGGCGGCTTCCTCGGCGGCGTCGTACAGCCGCTCGAACTGGGCGACCATCGCCCGGTGCTCCTCGTTGCCCTCGACGAGCTGGTCGAGGCGCTCGCGCTGCAGGAGCGACTCCCGTCTCAGCTCGCCGCCGCCGATGGTGATGCCGGTCGCCGTCGTCAGCCCGTCGAGGAGCGCGACCGACGCCGCCGGGTACGACATCGACGCCACGTAGTGCGGAACCTGGGACCAGATCGTGAGCGCCGGGATTCCCTTGGCGTGCACCGACTGTTCGAGGGCGGCGGCCATCCCCGCCGGCAGGTCGATCGAGCTGGTGCGGAACGGGAGGCCGGCGAGCAAGGGTCCCGACGGCGACGTCGCCGACAGGAGCGGCGGTCGGGTGTGCGGCGTGGCGAACGGGTAGGCACCGAGCGCCGCCATGCGGGTCACGCCGAGGTCGCCGGCCAGATCGGCGACGGTGCCGGCGAAGCGGTGCCACGCCATGTCCGGCTCGGGCCCGCTCAGCAGCAGCACGTCACGACCCTCGCCGTCGCGACCGTGGCGCACCTCCGGGGCCGCCCACACCAGGCGCGTGCTCACACCGTCGCGCAGCTCCAGGGTCGGTCGGCGGGCGCGGTAGTCGATGTACGTGTCGTCGTCGAACGAGATGAGCGGAAGGGCGTCGCACTCCTTCTCGAGCGCAGACATCGCGGCGGCGGCGGCGCCGGACGCGTCGATCCACCCGGTCAGCATCACCACGAGGACCGGGTCCTCGAGCGTCGGGACGTCGCCGACGAAGTGGTGGTCGGGCTGGCGTGCGTCGGGCCCGCTCATCGCTGGCGCTCCAGGTGCTCGGCCGCCTTGACGGCCGCCGAGTCGACGGTCTGGCGGAACGGCTCGAGCTCGGCCGGGTCGCGCCGACCGAGGGCGCCGCCGGCGTAGCGGGCGTAGACGCCCTCGAGGATGCAGGCCAGCTTCCAGTAGCCGAACGACACGTAGAAGTCGAGCTGCGACAGGTCGCGGCCGGACACCTCGGCGTAGCGATCGGCCAGCGCACCGCGGTCCCAGAACCCGGGTGCGGTGCACGACTGCCCGGTCCACGCGCTCGGCTCGTCGGTCGGGCCGGTCCAGTACACCTGGAGGAGACCGACGTCGGCCAGCGGGTCGCCCAGCGTGCAGATCTCCCAATCGAGGACGGCAGCCACGTCACCGGCGCTCGACACGATCGTGTTGTCGAGTCGGTAGTCGCCGTGGACGATCGTCGCCGGACCCTGCTCCGGCACGAGGTCGACGAGTGCGTCGTGGACCTCGTCGACGAGCGGCAGCTCGCGGGTCTTCTGCTGGTTCCACTGGCCGTACCAACGCTTCAGTTGGCGGGCGATGTAGCCCTCGTGGCGACCGAGGTCGGCCAGCCCGACGGCGTCGAGGTCGACGGCGTGGAGGGTGGCCAGCGTGTCGACGATCGAGCGGCTGGCGTTGGCCCTGGCGGCCTCGTCGAGCGTGGCCTCGGCGACAGCCCGGTCCCGGACGACGTGGCCGTCCACGTAGCCCATCACGTAGAACGGCGCACCGTTGACGTCGACGTCGTCGCAGAACCCGAGCGATGGCGGGACCGGCACCGCGCTCGCCTGCAGCGCGCTGATGATGCGGTGCTCCCGGGCCATGTCGTGCGCGCTGGCGAGGACGTGGCCGAGCGGCGGGCGGCGCAGCACGTACGACGGTCCGCCGCCGGACTGCACGCGGTACGTCAGGTTGGAGTGACCCCCGGCGATGATGTCGAACCGGAACGGGCCGATGGCGCCGTCGACGTTGTCGGCCAGCCACCTCGACACACGGTCGCCGTCGATGCCGGCGACGTCGTCCTCGGCGATCATCGTCTGGACGGTACCAACCGCGCTCCGATCGCGGGACACGCCGGCCCTCACGACCCACCGGGACAGGCGCGCGACGAGTCGGTAGCGTTGAGCGCATGGCGTATGTCGATGTCACAGATGCGACGTTCCAGACCGAGGTGATGGACAAGTCGAGCTCAGTACCGGTCGTCGTCGACCTGTGGGCGCCGTGGTGCGGCCCGTGTCAGACGCTCGGCCCGATCATCGAGAAGGTCGTCGGTGCCACCGACGGCGATGTGGTGCTGACCAAGGTCAACATCGACGAGAACCCGGCGATCAGCCAGGCCTTCCGGGTGCAGTCGATCCCTGCGGTGTACGCGTTGAAGGACGGCCAGGTCGTCGACGGGTTCGTCGGGGCGTACCCGGAGCACGAGGTGCAGCGGTTCGTCGACTCGCTGTTGCCCACCGATACCGAGACCGAGCTGTCCGCGCTGATCGCGGCCGGCGACGAGACCAGCCTGCGCGCCGCGCTGGACCTGGAGCCGGGCAACGAGGACGCCATCGTCGCCCTGGGCGAACTGCTGGTCGAGCGCGGAGAGGGGGACGAGGCGCTGGGATTGCTCGAGCGCATCCCCGAGTCGGAGCGCACCCGCAAGGTGGCGGCCGCGGCCCGCCTGCTCAACGCCCCGACCGACGACTACGACGCCACGCTCACCGGGCTGCTGGCCCGCGTGAAAGGCGACGACGAGGCCCGCCAGGAGTTCGTGGACATCCTCGAGCTGATGGGGCCGGACGACCCTCGTACCGCCGACTACCGCCGGCGCCTCACCGCCCAGCTCTACTGACCGCCTGTCGGGCGGCGCGACCGGCGCGCTCGCCGGCGACGGCGGTAACGTCGGTCTGACCGACATCCCCCACATCCGAGCGCGCTCCGGCGCGCTGAGTGGGAGGAGGCGTCGCTGTGCGCGACCCCGATCCGTCGTGGCCCCCCGGCACCGACATCCCCCGGCCGGCGCCGGTCACGAGGTTCACCGATCGCCTGCGGCCGTGGATCGACTGGTTCGGTCCCGGCAAGCTGATCGGCACCGCGGTGACGGTGGTGCTCGTGGTCGCCGGCGGCTGGTGGCTGTTGCACACCCCGGCGCCACCGACCGAGGCCGGCCTCCCGTACGCCACGACCACCACGGGTCCTGACGACCCGACCTCGACGTCGTCGGCGGTCGGCGCCGGAGCCCGGGAAGCGACGACCACGAGCGGCCCGGCGGTGCTCGTCGTCCACGTCGCCGGTGCCGTGGCGGCACCAGGCGTCTACGACGTACCCGGGGGATCCCGGGTCACCGTCGCCGTCGCCGCCGCCGGTGGGCCGGCACCGGACGCCGACGCGAGCGCGCTGAACCTGGCCCAGCCGCTCGTGGACGGCGAGCGGGTCTACGTGCCGCGCGTCGGCGAGTCGGTCCCGGTGGGGCCCGACCCGCCACCCGGCGCCGGCACCACGTCACCGGTCGGACCGATCGACCTGAACCGGGCAACCGCAGCCGAGCTCGATGACCTACCCGGCATCGGTCCGGCGACGGCCCAGGCGATCGTGGACCACCGGAGCACCAACGGCCCGTTCGCGTCCGTGGACGACCTCGAGGCGGTGCGCGGGATCGGTCCGGCGAAGCTCGACGCGATCCGGGGGCTGGTGGCGGTGTGAGCCCGCGGTCAGGAGATGAGGTCGCCGACCGAGATGCGGGCGACGGCCAGCGCGGTCACCGCGCCGAGCCAGATCCCGGCCGCCAGCCAGGCGAAGTTGCGCCAGAAATCGGCCCAGCTGGCCATCGGGTTGCGGGTGGTTCGGCGGGCCGCGATGGCGCCGACGACCAGCCAGAGCATGACGCTGATCGTGACCCCGATCGGGTAGAGCGACCGGTCCGAGAACGGGGCCCCGACGATCAGCAACCCCGGCGCCGCGAAGACCCCGAGGAACAGACCGACGTAGCCGCTGGTCTTGCCGTCGGTCACGCGCAGCGTCACGATCGACAGCAGGCCGAGCACGGCCGGAGGCACGAGGGCCACGAACGGCCCGCGGCTGCGGATCCGGGACCGGAACCAACGAGGTCCTTCGAAGACGTTTCTGCTCATGGTTGAGGCACCGATCCGCAGAGGCTACGGGGTGGTCGGCCCGGACGGCAGGCATGCCGGGCGGGCGACGGCGACCGCCCTCCTCGTCGCTGCCACCACCGCGGTCGCCGTCGGCTGGCGCGCACCACTCCCCGTCGTGCTCGGCGCGATCGTCTGTGCCGGGGTCGGACGGGTGCGTGTCGGGTTGCTCGTCGCCCTGCTCGGGCTGGTCGCGGTGGGGCGTGCCGATTCGGCGTGGGCCGGCCTGACGCCCGACCACCTCGGGCACTTCGGGGGCTGGGCACACGTCGTCGACGAGCCGCAGCGCTCCGCCGGGGCGGCGCGCGTCATCCTCGAGATCGACGGCGAGCGCTTCGAGGTCTGGGTCCGTGGCCGGGCCGCCCAGCAGCGCGTCGGGCGATGGCGGGCCGGCGATCAGGTGCTCGTCGCAGGGGAGCGGACCGCGCTCGACGATGACCGTCGTGATCGCGTCGCCTGGCAGCACGTGGTCGGGGACTTCGCGCCGGACTGGCTGTCGGACAGTCGGGCCGGCGCGCCACTCGCGGTCGCGTCGAACCGTGTTCGCGCGCTCGTGCAGCGCGGCGCGTCGGTGCTGCCGGCGGATCAGGCGGCGCTGGCGCGCGGTCTGGTCATCGGCGACGACCGCGATCAGCCGCCCGACATGGTCCAGCGGTTCCGGGACAGCGGGCTCGCCCACCTCACGGCGGTGTCGGGGCAGAACGTCGCGTTGCTCCTGGCGGCCGCCGGTCCGCTGCTGTCCAGGGCCCGCCCGTTCGCCCGCTGGGCGCTGACGCTGGCCATCATCGGCTGGTTCGTCGTGTTGACGCGGGCCGAGCCGTCGGTGTTGCGGGCCGGGACGATGGCTGCGCTGAGCGCGACGGCGTTCGCCTTGGGTCGCGAGCGCGAAGCCGTGCGGTCGCTGGCGGTCGCGGTCACCGTGTTGCTGCTCGCCGACCCGCTCCTGGCCCGATCGGTCGGGTTCTGGCTGTCCGTCGGCGCGACCGCTGGCGTGACGGGGATCGGGCCGGCCCTGGCGCGCCGGTTGCACCGGCTCGGACCTCTGGCGATGCCCGTCGCGGTGACGTTGGGGGCGCAGCTCGGTGTGGCCGTCCCGAGCCTGCTGGTGTTCGGGCGGTTGTCGTTGATCGGCACGCTCGCCAACCTCGTCGCCGTGCCGGTGGCCGGCCTCGTGATGCTGTTCGGGCTCCCGGCCTGCCTGCTCGCCGGTGCCGTGCCCGTCATCGCGCCGGTCGTCGTCGCGCCGGTCGCCATCGGCGTGCGCTGGGTGGACGCCGTGGCCACGGTGGCAGCTGCCGCCGAGCCTCCGGCCCCGTGGTCATGGCTCGGGTGGATCGTGCTCGCCCTCGCCGTGCTGTCCGTCGCCACCTTGCGGCGCCGCGACACCCCGGTGCGATGATGGCCGGGCATGCCCGTCCACCTCCTGACCGGCGACGACGAGTCGATCCTGCGCGCCGCGGTGACCGACCTCGTCCACACGTTGGTCGGCGACGGCGAGCGGTCGCTGATGGTCAGCGAGTTCGACGGCGAGGACGTCGAGGTCCGCAGCGTCGTGGACGCCGCCCAGACACCGCCGTTCCTGTCCGAGCGACGGGTGGTGCTGCTGCGCGACGTCGGGAGGTTCAGCTCCGAGGACCTCGCGCCGCTCGTGGCCTACCTCGGGGATCCGCTGGCGACCACCGACCTCGTGCTCGTCGGCGGCGGCGGTCGCCTGGCGAGATCGCTGACCGACGCCGTCAAGGCCGGCGGCGCCACGAAGCTCGACACGACCCCGCCGCAACGGGCCCGTGACCGTCAGGCCTGGATCGCCGACGAGGCCGCCGCCCGCGGCGTGGCCCTGTCGGGAGCCGCTGCCGGCGCGCTGGCCGAACGTCTGGGGGAGGACGTCGGGCGGCTCGACGGGATCCTGACCACGCTGGCCGCCACGTTCGGATCACGCCAGCTCGGGCCGGCGGACATCGAGCCGTTCCTCGGCGAGGGCGGTGGTGTCCCGCCGTGGGAGCTGACCGACGCCATCGCCGCTGGCACGACGGCGGCCGCATTGGGGTTGTTGCAGCGGATGCGGGGATCCGGCGGCCGCCACCCGCTGCAGCTGATGGCGATCCTCCATGGGCACTATGCCCGCTTGGCCAAGCTCGACGGCGTCGCCGCGACGTCGGAGGCGCAGGTGGCCGACGTGCTCGGGATCAAGCCCGGCTTCCCGGCCCGCAAGGCGCTCGAGCAGTACCGCCGGCTCGGCGGGACGGGGGTGCAGCGGGCGATCGACCTGCTGGCTACCGCTGATCTCGACCTGCGGGGGGCCAAGGACCTCCCCGACGAGGTCGTGATGGACGTCCTCGTGGCGCGGTTGTCGCGCCTCAGGCGCTAGCGGCCTTCTTCATCAGGCGGCTCTTGCGCCGAGCAGCCTGGTTCCGGTGGATGACGCCCTTGGCGGCCGCCATGTCGAGGCGCTTCACGGCCAGGCGCAGGGCCTCTTCGTGGTTGTCCTCGCCGATCGTCGCGACGGCGTTGCGGACGCGTGTCTTCAACTCGCTCTTGGTCGCCTTGTTGCGCTCCGCCCGCTTGGCGTTCGTGAGGTTGCGCTTCTTCTGGCTCTTGATGTTCGCCACTGGACGTCCCTAGCTCTCGTCGTGCTCGTTCTCGATCGAAACAGCCTGCAGAGGGTACCGGCCGGCACCGGGCCGTCCCAACCGCCCCCAGGTAGGATCGGCCGACGCAATGGACCTCGCTCGGATCCGCAACTTCTCCATCATCGCCCACATCGACCACGGCAAGTCGACGCTGTCGGACCGCATCCTCGAGGTCACCGGCGCCGTCGACATGCGCGAGATGCGCGAGCAGTACCTCGACTCGATGGACCTCGAGCGCGAGCGGGGCATCACGATCAAGGCCCAGAACGTGCGGGTGCCGTGGAAGGGCCACGAGTTCCACCTCATCGACACGCCCGGCCACGTCGACTTCGGCTACGAGGTCAGCCGGTCGTTGGCGGCCTGCGAGGGTGTCGTGCTCGTCGTCGATGCCGCCCAGGGGATCGAGGCCCAGACGCTCGCCAACTGCTACCTGGCGATGGAGAACGACCTCGAGATCGTTGCCGCGCTGAACAAGATCGACCTGCCGGCCGCCGATCCCGACCGCTACGCGATGGAGATCGAGAACGTGCTCGGCATCGCCGCCGAGGACATCCTGCGGATCTCGGCGAAGACCGGTGAGGGTGTGCCCGAGCTGCTCGATGCCGTGATCGAGCGGATCCCGGCGCCGGGGGGAGATCCCGACGCCCCGCTGCAGGCGCTCATCTTCGACAGCCAGTTCGACCAGTACCGCGGCGTCGTGTCGAGCGTGCGGGTGATGAACGGCCGGATGTCGGCCGGTACGAAGCTCCGCTTCATCCAGGCCGGGGCCCACCACGAGGCGATCGAGATCGGCGTCCGGCGCCCGGTGCCGACGCCGGTGCCGGAGCTCGGCCCCGGCGAGGTCGGTTACTTGATCGCCGGCGTGAAGGACGTCGGCGAGGCCCGCTCCGGCGAGACGGTCACGACGGCCGCCCACGGTTCGGACACTGCGCTGCCCGGCTACCGCGACCCGAAGCCGATGGTGTTCTCCGGACTGTTCCCGATCGACGGCGACGACTTCGAGGACCTCCGGGACTCGCTGGAGAAGCTCAAGCTCAACGATGCATCGATCACCTATGCACCCGAGTCGTCGGGCGCCCTGGGTTTCGGGTTCCGCTGCGGCTTCCTCGGCCTCCTCCACATGGAGATCGTCAAGGAGCGGCTGGAGCGCGAGTTCGGGCTGAACCTGATCGCGACGGCACCGAGCGTCGAGTACCGCGTCCACCGCACCGACGGCGGGCTCGACATCGTCGACAACCCGGCCGACCTGCCGGAGCCGCAGAAGATCCAGTTCGTCGAGGAACCGTTCTTCAAGGTCGGGATCATCACGCCGACCGAGTACACCGGGACGTTGATGGAGCTCTGCCAGCAGCGCCGGGGCGAGCTCGACAAGCTGGAGTACCTCAGTCCGCAGCGAGTCGAGCTGCACTACCTCATGCCGTTGGCCGAGGTCGTCGTCGACTTCTTCGACCAGCTGAAGAGCCGCAGCCAGGGCTACGCCAGCCTCGACTACGAGCCGTCGGGCTACCGCCAGTCGAACCTCGTCAAGGTCGACCTGATGCTGAACGGCATCACCGCCGACGCGTTCTCGACGATCGTCCATCGGGACAAGGCCTACGACTACGGCAAGCAGATGGCCGAGAAGTTGCAGCGGCTGATCCCGCGGCAGATGTTCGACGTCCCGATCCAGGCCGCCATCGGGGGCAAGGTGATCGCCCGCGAGACCGTGCGGGCGCGCCGCAAGGATGTGCTGGCCAAGTGCTACGGCGGCGACATCACCCGCAAGCGCAAGCTGCTCGAGAAGCAGAAGGAGGGCAAGAAGAAGATGAAGTCGATCGGCCGGGTCGAGGTTCCGGGCGACGTGTTCATCTCGGCCCTCAAGCTGGACGATTGAGTGGCTCGCTGCTCGCTGCTCGCTGGGCCGGCCGGGCCGGCATGGCGGTCCACGCCTGCTGCGGACGGGGGCCGAAGCGGTGACGCGGCGCTCGCTGCGAACGGAGCCCGGGCGGTTGCGATGATCGCGCACTGATGACCACCACGGCGTCGGCACGGCCGCCCTCCGGGTCGCAGACGTTCCGCGCGCTGCGCCACCGCAACGCACGGGTCTACTTCGCCGGGCTGGCTGTCTCGAACGTCGGGACGTGGCTGCAGATGACGGCCATGGCGCTGCTCGTCTACAACCTGACGGGCAAGGCCACCGACCTCGGCATCACGGTCGCCCTGCAGTTCCTGCCCGTCTTGCTGTTCGGGGCGTGGGGCGGGGCGATCGCCGATCGTCGCGACAAGCGGACGATGGCCATCGCGCTGAACATCGCACTGGCCGCGCAGGCGCTGGTCCTCGGCCTCGTCGATCTGGCCGGGTTGGCCACGGTGCCCATCGTGTGGTTGCTGACGATCGTCCTCGGCGTGCTCAACGCGTTCGAGAGCTCGCCGCGGCGAGGTCTCGTCACCGAGCTGGTCGAACCACACGACATCTCGAACGCAACGTCGTTGAACACGGCGGTGATGACCGGCTCGCGGATCTTCGGCCCGGCTCTGGCCGCACTGCTCGTGGCCACGGTCGGCACCTCGTGGTGCTTCCTGCTCAACGCCGCGTCCTTCGTTGCCGTCCTCGTCTCGCTCTTCGCGATCCGTCCGGCCGAGCTGCACCCGCCGCCCTTGCTGGCCCGTGGGGGTCGCCCGGTCCGCGAGGCGCTGGGCTTCGTGCGCCACAACGAGCAGCTGCTGCTGACGTTCATCGTCATGGTCGTCGTCTCGACGTTCGCGTTCAACTACCCGGTCGCGCTGCCCGAGCTGGCCGACGAGAACTGGGGTGGGGAGGGCCGCTTCGGACTCGTGTTGGCGATGGGCGGCGTCGGATCGCTGATCGGGGCGCTGCTGATGGCGCGGCTGGCGGTGATCACGATGAACCGCTACCTCGTGTCGACGGCGATCCTGGGCTTCGGCGGGCTCGGGCTGGCGTGGGCGCCGAACCTGCCGATGGCCCTGCTCTGGGCGATCCCCATGGGGCTCGGTGGCGGCGGGTTCATCAGCGGTGGCAACGGGATCGCCCAGCAGCTCAGCCCTCCGGACATGCGCGGCCGGCTGCTCGCCCTGACCACGGTGGCGTTCCTCGGATCGACGCCGATCGGCGGACCGATCACGGGTGTCATCGGCGACAGCGCCGGCGCCGAGTGGGGTCTCGGCTACGGCAGCATCGCGACGCTGCTCACGGCGGCCGTCGCGACGGTGGTCACCGTGCGGGGTCGCGCCCGTCACGGGCACCGCTCGCCGCGGTCAGAGCCGGCGGAGCCGGTGCCGGGCCGTTAGCACTCGGTAGTCTGGACTGCCAATGCTCGACGACCGCAAGACCGCGATCCTGGGCGCCGTCGTGCAGGAGTACATCGCCACGGCGCTCCCGGTCGGCTCCACCCACATCGCCGACGCGCCCGGGGTCCGGGTGTCATCGGCCACGGTTCGCAACGAGATGGCCGTGCTCGAGCAGGAGGGATATCTGGTCCAGCCGCACACGTCGGCCGGGCGGATCCCGACCGACAAGGGCTACCGGTTCTTCGTCGACAACCTGGCCTCGCCCGGCCTCGTCGACCTGTCGACCCAGGCCCAGGTCGGCGACTTCTTCCGCACGGCCCACGGCCGCCTCGAGGAGATGCTCCACCGGACGTCGGACCTGCTGGCGACGCTCACGAACTACGCCGCCGTCATCGTCGGCCCACAAGCAGGCGGCGTCGAGGTGCGCAGCGCCCAGCTCGTCGGCCTGTCTGCGACCGTCGCGACGGTCGTCGTCGTGTTCGGCAACGGCAGCGTCGAGAGCGAGCCGATCGCGCTCGGTGACGATGTCGGTGACGCCCACGTGACCGCCGCCTCGGCTCATCTCGCCGGCCAGCTCACCGGCCGCTCGCTGTCGACCGTGACGACGCTGCTGCCGTCGGGTGACGACGTCGTCGACCGGCTGTGCGCCGACGCCCTGGCCGCCGTGCGCACCCGTACGAGCGACGAGCACGTCTACCTCGGTGGCACGTCGTCGATGGCCTCGGCGTTCGATGCCGTCGAGATCGTGCGTGACGTCCTGCGCACGTTGGAGCAGCAGTTCGTCGTCGTCTCGCTGATCGGCGACCTGGTCGATCGGGGACTGTCGGTGGCGATCGGCGTCGAGCACGGTGTCGAGCCCCTGTCGGCCTGTTCGGTCGTCGTCGCGCCGATCGTCGTCGATGGCGAGCAGCGCGGCTCGGTCGGGGTGCTCGGTCCGACCCGCATGAACTACCCCCAGGCGATGGCGACGGTCGAGGTCGTGAGTGACCAGCTCGGCCGGCGACTCGAGGAGAGCTGACGTGGCCGACTACTACGACCTGCTCGGCGTGCCGCGGGACGCCGGCGCCGACGAGATCAAGCGGGCATATCGCCGCAAGGCGCGCGAGCTGCATCCCGACGCCAACCCGGGTGACGCCGGTGCGGCCGAGCGTTTCAAAGAGGTCGCCCGGGCCAACGAGGTGCTGTCCGACCCGGACCTGCGGGCGCGCTACGACCGGTACGGCGAGGCCGGCGTCGGTGGCGCCGGCGGCCGGCCGGAGGACACGTTCGCCGGAGCCGGCATCAACGACCTGTTCGACGCGTTTTTCGGTGGGCAGAGCCCGTTCGGCGGCGGCGGGACGCGACGCGGCGGTCCGGCCGGGCCACCGCGCGGCCAGGACCTCGAGGTCGTCGTCGAGATCGCGTTCGAGCAGGCCGTCTTCGGGTCCACCGTGCCGGTGTCGTTGAAGTTGCCGCAGCGCTGCACCGATTGCGGGGGCAGCGGGGCGGGTGAGGGGACCCGGCCGGTCACGTGCGTCGACTGCAACGGCAGCGGGCAGGTCCAACGGGTCCGCCAGAGCCTGCTCGGCCAGATGGTCACGAGCGGGCCGTGCCCGCGCTGCGGCGGTCTCGGCCAGGTCGTGGTGACGCCGTGCCCGACGTGTCGGGGCGAGGGTCGGGTCACGGCCGATCACACGTACCAGGTCGACGTGCCCGCCGGGGTCGATGCCGGCTCGACGCTGCGTCTCGGCGGCCGCGGGGCGGCCGGCCCCCGTGGTGGATCGTCCGGCGACCTCTACGTCCACCTGCGCGTCGCCGACCACGACCGCTACCGACGTGACGGCAACGACCTCGTCACCGACGTGCCGATCTCCATCGCCCAGGCCGCCCTCGGCACGACGGTGGCGCTGCCGACGCTGGACGGCGACGAGGACCTGCACGTCCCGGCCGGCACCCAGCCGGGTCGCGAGTTCGTCCTGCGCGGTCGTGGCGTGCCCAGGCTGCAGGGTCGCGGCCGCGGCGACCTGCGGGCCCACCTGGTCGTCGAGGTGCCGACGAAACTCGACGACGAGCAGGCCGCGCTCCTCCGCGACTTCGCCCAGCGCCGGGGCGAGGAGGTCGCCCCACCCGACAAGGGCCTGTTCTCGCGCATCAAGTCGGCGTTCTCGTAGCGATCGTGATGGACGAGGCCCTGCGTCGCTCGGCCGCTCACGTCCTCGTCGCCGACGTCGCCGCGCCGGTGCTCGACGACACTGCGACCCACCACCTCCGGCGGGTGCTGCGCCTGCGCGACGGCGCCGCCGTCAGCGTCACCGACGGTGCCGGCCGCTGGCGGCGGTGCCGCCGCGCCGCGGAGTCCGTCGCGCCCGACGGCGGCGGCCGCCAGGCCCTGCCCGCCGCGCCGGGGAC
>JBEVOM010000112.1:0-4194 GCA_040507575.1 Ilumatobacteraceae bacterium | reverse complement strand
CGGGGCCATTTCTGGCCCCGGACCTCAGTCAGAATCGGCGCCGGGAGGTGGCCGGCGCGCTCACGAGAGCAGGGCGACGAGCTGGTCGGTTGCTGCGCCCCAGCCCTCGTGGAAGCCCATCTCGACGTGCTGTTCGACGCCGGCCTTGTCAGCGTGCATCGCGATGGCGCGGTACTGGGTGCCGCCGTCGGCCGTGGGGGTGATCTCGACGCGGCCGGTGAACGGCATGCCGTCCCCGGCGACGACCGGGCGGAACCCCTCGACCATCGCGCTGGTGAACACGAGCAGGCTCCCGGGCTCGACCTGGAGGTAGCAACCGACGTTGGGGAACTGCTCGCCTTCGGGCGACTCCATCGTCGTGATGCAGCGGCCGCCGGGACGGACGTCGAGGTCGGCGGACACCGTCTTCCACGGTGCGGGCGTGAACCACTGCACCAGCAGTTCCGGATCGGTCCAAGCCGCCCACACCCTGTCGGGGGCGACGGGCAGCGTGCGCTCGAGGACGAGGTCGAGCTCAGGGTCGGGGGTGTAGGCGGTCATGATCGCTCCTGTGTGGTTCGGTGCTGCGCGAGCAGCAGTTGGTCGAGTTGGTCGAGACGGCGTTCCCAGTGGTTGCGGAACGTGGCCAGCCAGGCCGACGCCAGCTCCAGCGAGCCGGGCGCCAACTGGAAGACGCGGGTCCGTCCGGTCTTGTGGGAGGTGGCGATGCCGGCCCGCTCGAGCACACCGAGGTGTTGCATGAACGACGGCAGCGCCATCTCGAACGGCCGGGCCAGCTCGGTCGCCGACGCCGGACCGACGCTCAGCCGTTCCACGACCGCCAGGCGTGTCGGATCCGACAGCGCCTGGAACACCGTCGGCAACGACGGATCGATCGGGGAACGCTGAGGCACATACCTAACTATACCCGACCGGAACACTGAGGTCAATACCTCAGTGTCACCTCGCCCGCCGTGGGCGCGCCGAGGACGCCCGGGGCGGATTCGCGCACGGCGGCTGGGCCGAGCCCGGCAACGACCCCGCGATGGGCGAAGCGATCAGCGGCCGGCTCGGCCACGGCTCCTCGTAGCTCTTCGGGCACCGCAGCTACGACGACATGCTCGGCCACTGGAACGCGGTCGGCGGCCCGTTCACGGACGGCCTCGACAACACCACCAAGTACGTCGCGACGTCGAACCCCGACGCTGAGTTGCCATGGCCGAACTCCACGCCGCTCGCCGGCGACGTGCCGAGCGCGGTCGCCGCCCTGCGCGCGGAGCCTGGCGGCAACCTCGTCATCATGGGCAGCGGCCGGCCGATCCGCTCCCTCCTGCCGCACGGACTCATCGACGAGCTCTTCTTGATGATCCACCCCGTCGTCATCGGCTCCGGACAGCACCTCTTCGGTCCCGACGACACGGAAGCCGCAGGCCGACCCGGCGCAGTTGAGCTCGTCCAGGCCTCGTGACTCGACGAGTGTGGCGACCTGTCGCACCTCTCGGGGCATCACGATGGTGCGTGGGCCGGCGAGGCGTTGAACATCGTCGGCGATGGCGAGGAAGCCTTCGCCGACGGTCCCGCAGTCGAGGGTCTCGGTGAAGATGATGTCGTGCTCCGGCGGAACGAGCCCAGCATCGATGGCGGCGCCGGAGGATCCCTCGACGACGACGATGCGGTCCGCGTACGGCGTGGCACTGACGATCTGGCGGGCGGTCTCGGCGAGGTGGGGGTTCATCTCGCAGGTGATGACACGGGCCGCTCCGTGGCGCGCGAAGAGCAGCGCGACGAGCCCGGTCCCAGCGCCGATCTCGACCACCGTCTTGCCCGCGAGATCGAGCGCGGCGATGGAACGCTCGATCGCATCGTTGCGAACGCGATCGTTGACCATCGCGAAGTGCCACGACGCCAGCTTCGGCGCTGTCGGCGCGTCGTCGGATCGGTGCGGTTTCGACAGCACGGCAGTGGACACAGACCCTCCTCGGGCACTCCCAGCGACGGTCCCGTTCCACGGGATCTCGCTCTCGGTACGCCGCGGGGCCAGCATCGGTTCGAGCGCCGAGCTCAGCGCTCGTGTCGGTGTGCCGCGGGGTGTCGGGTGCTCAGTCGTCGTGCGACGAGCGCGTCGCGTCGCGTCGACGCGCCCGGCGGGTCGCGAGCGCCATCTTGATCAGGAACAAGGGTGTCGGGGGGATCCACCCGAGCTGCATCGCCATGCCCTGGTCGTCGCGATTGGCCCAGTGCTCGATGACCATGCCGTCGCGCAGCCGCAGCCAGTGGGTCTGCGTCGCGGCGAAGGGCTTCCCGGTCGCCGGCATGGCCTGCTTGACGCGGCCGTCCGGCCCGTAGAACACGCCGGGGCCGGTCTGACGACCCGACATCGTGTTGTGGACGACGACGAGGTCACCTTCGGCGACGACGTCGTGGATCTCGAACGCGAGGTCGTCGAACCACGCCCGCAACCACAGCGCCGTGGCGAAGAACGCAGCGGGGCCGCGCCCGCGCGATTCCGGCGGCTCGTCCTTGCCCTCCCGATTGATCGCGTCCGGATGGACGACGGCGTCGAACTCGGCGCGGGTGCCGTCGACCATGATCTGCATGGAGCGGATCGCGATGGCCTTGGCGTCGTCCGCAGTGAGGCCGCCGAATGGGGCCGGGTCGGTGATCGTCATGTCGTCGACTCTGACGACGAGCGACCTCCCGAGCTTGGAGAGCGTGCGGAGATCGCCTGGAGATGGCGCGCCGAGCCAGGTCGACCTGTCCGACGGCGATCGGTTCGGTGATGCGACGAGGAGGCTGCGCCGTAGTCCGTGGGGCCTCTCAGTAGCGAGCATTCGAGCCGGCACGCCGACTCGCGTGCTTGACGGTGGCCTGGAAGCGGCCTTGGCTACAGGTGGGAGGCCGGTGATCGATGATCATGTCGAACGAGCAGCACCTCGAGGTCATGCGTCGAGTGTTCGACGCCTTCAACCGCCGCGACCTCGACACGATCATGTCGTTCTTCGCCGACGATCCTGTGCTCGAGGCGCCACGCGGTTCCGAGCCGTGGGGTTCCCGTTTCGTCGGCACGGACGAGGTGCGGCGCGGGCTCGCTGCGCGCTTCGAAGGGATGCCTGACGTGGCCTACAGCGAGGAGGACCACGTCGCATGCGGGAACCGCGGCGTGTCCGAGTGGACGATCAGAGGCACGACGGTCCGCGGCGACCGCATCGAGGTTCGCGGATGCGACCTCTGGACGTTCGACGCCGACGGCCGCATCGCCCGCAAGGACAGCTACTGGAAGATCCGCGACGTGTGACAGCCCGCCGACGGCGCCCGATGCCGGCCGCCGTGCACCAGCCAACTCGCCGCTCAGCCGTCGCGGGCGACCTGCCCTGAACGATCCGCTCGGGCCGTCTGGGCTCGCAGAGTCTCGATATCGGGACCCTGCGCGCCCAGACAGCAGTGCAGGGCGCCAGTGATTCGCGGCCACCAACTCGGGCTCGGCCCGCGCGAGCGAGCGGAACCGGCCCTTGACCGCCCGGGGGGAGGCGTTCAAGGGCCGGCTCGACGCCATCGGCGACGGTACGCGGCACGGCTGTCGGTGCCGTTTCGGGAAGATGAAACGTGGGCCGACGACCACATTGGTCATCCCCACGACACGGCGATGTCAGCCAGCTGCGGCCTGCTTGATGAGGTCGGCGACCGTTTCGGGCTGGGAGACGTAGATGGCGTGACTGCAGCTGACCTCGACGACGGTCGACCCGGCGCGCTCGGACATCGCCCGTCGGGCGGGCGGTGGAATCATTCGATCCTCGCTGGCGACCAAGTTCCAGCTCGGCTTCACGCGCCACGCCGGGTCGATGACCGATCCCCCCAGGGCGTCGACCCCCCACGGAACCTGCGAGTCAGCCATGAACCGGGCCTGCTCGGCGCTCACGGCGGCGGCGAAGGAGTCGTGGAACGTCTCGCCGTTCCACGAACAGGAAGCCGTCACGTGGCGGCAGGATCGGCGGGACCGGCGGGCCAGCGATCAGCGTGTTCACGCCTTGTCAGGCGCGAACGCGGCGATGTAGACGAGAGTGGCCACGTTGTCGCGCGTACCCGCCTCGGTGATGACGGCTCCGCCGTAGGAGTGACCGACCAGGACGGACGGTCCGTCTTGGCGTCCAGGATGAACCTCGTCGCCGCGACATCGCCCTCGAGGGACAGTGTCGGGATTCTGGACGATGCTGACGT
>JBEVOM010000143.1:0-15772 GCA_040507575.1 Ilumatobacteraceae bacterium | reverse complement strand
ATTCGGGCTCGTGTGCGGCGTCGGTGGTTGGGCCGCGGACCCGGAACGCGTTCGATGCCGCCGCGGTTGCCGCCACCGAGGTCGGGGCGCGCCGGGTCTCGCTATGGGGACCCTGCGCGCCCAGACATCGGTGGCGCCATCCGCGGCGTCATCGAACGCGTGCCTGGTCCGCGTCCCAACCACGGAAGCGTCACACGAGCCTGAATTCCGGACCGCGGGTCCGTGTGTCAGGGTTGCTTCACATATGGGCGAGAGCTTCCTCATCGCACTCCGTGAAGGGTTCGAGGCGGCGCTGATCGTCGCCATCGTCCTCGCGTTCGTCCGGCGCAGCGACCATCCCGAACAGCGACGATGGGTCTGGATCGGCACCGCGGTCGCCATCGTCCTCGCCGTCGCCATCGGACTCGTCCTGCACGTCACGCTCGACGGCCTGGAGGGCGCGGCACGGCTGCGGACGTTCGCCGGGATCTGCATCGCCGCGGCGCTGCTGCTGACCTGGATGATCTTCTGGATGCGCGCCCACGCCCGGGCGCTGAAAGGCGACCTCGAAGGCAAGGCCGCCCAAGCCCTCGACGCCCAGTCGGGGATCGCCCTGGCCGCCGTGGCGTTCGTCGCCGTGCTGCGCGAGGGCCTCGAGACCGCGTTGTTCCTGATCTCCACGACGACGGGGAGCGGTGGCGTCGACGTCGTGTTCGGCACGTTGCTCGGACTCGCCGTTGCCGTCGCGCTCGGCTTCGTCGTCTACCGGGGCAGCCACGCCTTCGACATGCGCCTGTTCTTCCAGATCACCGGCGTGCTGATCATCCTCTTCGCCGCCGGCCTCGTCAGCCGAGCGATCCAGTTCCTGCAGGCGTCGGGCGATCTCGGTTCGTTCAACCTCAACGGCGTCTACGACCTGCGCGCCGATCGATGGCTCACCCAGGACACCCAGAGCGGGCGGTTCCTCGCCGGCATCTTCGGCTGGGATCCCCGACCGTCGATCGAGCAGGTCGTCGGGTACCTGGCCTACCTGATCCCGGCGCTGATCGTGTTCTTCAGGGCCCCCAAGCCGAGGCGAGCGTCGGGCGGCTCACCGCCCGCCGCGAGGTCGTCGTCGTCCAGCCGCGTGCCGGCGACCTGAATCGGGGCCGCTCGCGGTCGGGGCGTCAGACCCGTAGGCCGAGCGACCGGGCGATCACCAGACGCTGCACCTCACTGGTGCCCTCGCCGATCTCCAGGATCTTGGCGTCGCGGTAGTGCCGGGACACGACGGTCTCGTCCATGAACCCGTAGCCCCCGAACACCTGCGTCGCCGACCGGGTGGCGTCGATCGCCGCCTCCGTGGCGAACACCTTCGCTGTCGCCGCCTCGGACTTGAACGGACGGCCGGTGTCACGCAGCCACGCCGCGTGGTACACGAGGCGGCGGGCTGCAGCCAACGCCACGTGCATGTCGGCGCACGGGAACGCCACACCCTGGTTCGAGCCGATCGGGCGACCGAACGTGTGGCGCTCGTTGGCGTAGGCCACCGAGTCGTCGAGGCAGCGCTGGATGACGCCGACGGCGAGGGCGGCGATGGCGACGCGCCCTTCGTCGAGGATCTCGAGGAACTGCGCGAAGCCCCGACCACGGGTGCCGAGCATGTGGTCCTCGGGAACGCGGCACTCGACGAACGTCAGGCCGTGCGTGTCGGACGCGTGCCAGCCCATCTTGCGGTACGCAGGCTGCACCTCGAAGCCCGGTGTGCCGGCCGGGACGACGATCGTGGAGACCTCACCCGGTCCGGTCAGCGCCGTCACCGTGACGATCGACGTGATCGACGTGCCCGAGTTCGTGATGAACGACTTCTCGCCGTCGATCACCCACTGCCGGGTCGATTCGTCGAGCGTGGCCTTCGTCCGCGTGCCGCCGGCGTCACTCCCGGCATCGGGCTCGGTCAGGCCGAACCCACCCAGCCGACGCCCCGCGCAGAGGTCGGGCAGCCAGCGCTCCTGCTGCGCCGGCGTCCCGAACTTGTGGATCGGGCCGGCTCCGAGGCCGACACCTGCTTCCAGCGTGATCGCCAGCGACTGGTCGACGCGAGCGATCTCCTCGATCGCGACGCACAGACCGGTGAGATCCCCTCCGCCCCCGTACGGTTCGGGGAACGGGATCCCGAACAGGCCGAGCTCGCCCATCTTCAGCACGGTCTCGACCGGGAACATGTGGTCGCGGTCCCAGGTCTCGGCGTAGGGCTCGATCTCCGATTCGGCGAACTCCCGTACGACGAGCCGCAGCGCCTCGTGCTCCTCGGTCAACTCAGGGTGCATCGGGGCTCCTCCGCGGCATGCCAGGCGATCCCGGTCAGGACTGCTCGGCCGACGACGCCCGTCGCCGGGCCCGGCGGCGTGGCGTCGACCCGCCGCGCGAAGGCTCCCACCGGAACCACCGCAACGCAACGACCAGTCCGATGACACCCCAAGTGGCCACCCGGGCCATGGCGCCCCAGCGGAACGCCGGGGCGTCGACGGCGGGGTTGAGCGTGTCCTGGAAGCTCTGGACGAACGGCTTCAGCGGCAGCACGTCGCCGATCGTGTCGAGCCACGCCGGCGGGTCCTCGATGGCGATGAAGACGTCGGACACGAACGCCATCGGCAACACGATCGCGTTGGCCACCGCGGATGCCGCCGACGCGGATGGGCACAGGCCGGCCACCGCCATCCCCAGCGCGGCGAACGACGCCACGCCCACGAGGAACGTGAGGATCATCGCCGGGACCTTGACAGCTTCGATCTCGAGGTCGTAGGCGACGACACCGAGCGCGAGCATGGTGATCACGCCGGCGAGGGCCAGCACGATGGTCGATCCGATCAGTCCTGCGAGGTAGGTCCACGCCGGCAACGGGGTGCCCCGCCAGCGCTTCAGGACGCCCTCGTCACGGCGGATCGGCACGGTGTTGGCGAGGTTCGTGAACGTCGCCGACACGGCGGTGAACGCGGCGAGGCCAGCGACGTAGAACTGGCTCAGCGGCCACGAACCCGACCCGGTGTCGACGGTGCTGTCGCCGAACAGCGCGTTGAACAACACGAGCATGATCAGCGGGAGGGCGATCGTGAAGAACACGGCGATCGGCGTCCGACAGAACGTCCGGACCTGGTAGTCGACCTGGCGGACGAGCATCGGCCCGGTCGCCGGGAATCCCGCGCTCACGGGCGCGCTTCTGCTGAGGCGTCGTGCGCCGTGGTGGTCGCCGGCGCCTCGTGACCGAGGCCGAGGAACACGTCCTCCAGCGTCGGCCGCGACACGCTCAGCCCGGTCAGCTCGATGCCGCGGGCGACCGCCCAAGTCGTCAGGGCATGGAGGTCGCTCGTCGGGTGGGCCGTCGTGAGATCGACATGGCCGTCGGTGACCGCAACACCGGTCCAGCCGCCCAGCACCGCCACGTCGGCCACCGTCGTGGCGGCCGGGAGCTCGAAGCGGATGCGCGTCGTGCCGGACCGCCCGATCAGCTCCTCGGGCGTGCCCTCGGCGACGAGACGGCCGGCGACCATCACCCCGACCCGGTCGGCCAGGTGCTCGGCCTCGTCGAGGTAGTGGGTCGTCAGCAGCACGGTCGCACCACCCGAGCAGAGGCCGCGGATCAGCTCCCAGGCCTGGCGCCGGGCCGCTGGATCGAAGCCGGTCGTCGGCTCGTCGAGGAAGAGCAGGTCGGGCGTGCCGACGATCCCCATCGCCAGGTCGAGCCGGCGGCGCTGACCGCCTGACAGGTGGCCGACGCGCTGGTCCAGCTGCGGCGTGAGGCCGACGAGGTCGACGACCTCGCGGACATCGCGTCGGGTTCGGTAGCTCGAGCCGTAGATGCCGACCGCTTCGGCGACCGACAACTCGTGTTCGACCCCCGACGTCTGCAGCACGATGCCGATCCGGTCACGGAACTCGCGCCCGGCGCGGCCCGGGTCGTGGCCCAGCACGGTGACTACGCCGGATGTCCGGGTGCGGTGGCCTTCGAGGATCTCCACCGTCGTCGACTTGCCGGCACCGTTGTGTCCGAGCAGCGCGTACACCTCGCCTTCGGCGACCTCGAACGACAACCCGTCGACGGCCCGCAGCGAGCCGTAGTCCTTCGTCAGGTCACGGGTGCTGATCGCCGGCATGCCGAGGAGAACCTACCGAGCCGCTACCCGCGGACGCGGTCGGACGGGCCCGAGATGGGGAGGCCGGTGTCGTTGCGGAGCTGCTCGGCGGCCGGCGTGAAGTAGCCGACCAGGGCATCGCGCACGGGACCGGCGATCGACTCGTCGAGGTCGGCCGTCGCCGCGTCGACGGCCACCGTCATGTGCGCGAGCCAGTGGTCGCGCTCTTCGCGCCCGATGTGGAACGGCATGTGGCGCATCCGCAGCCGCGGGTGCCCGCGCTCGACCGAGTACGTCGTCGGACCGCCCCAGTACTGGACGAGGAAGAGGCGCAGCCGCTCGCGCGCACCCGACAGGTCGGGCGCCTCCGGGTACAACCGGAGCAGGACCACGTCGCTCCCCACTCCGTCGTAGAACGCGTCGACGAGGCGCTGGAAGAACGGCGCGCCGCCGACGAGCTCGTAGAGCGTGGCGTCCGCCGCGCCGACGTCGCCGGTCGGACCGGTCATGCCGTCGAACCCGTCATGATCGTCCACGGTACCGTCGGCGCATGGCCACCGACCCGACGCGCTCAGCCGTCATCCCACTGGACGTCGCCGCCTACATCGCCGCCCGCGCCACCGCCCCCGACCAGGTGCTGATCGACCTCCAGGCCCGGACCGCCGCGCTCGGGCGGGCGGCGCGGATGCAGATCAGCGCCGACGAGGGCGCGCTGCTGACGCTGCTGACGCGTCTGGCCCGTGCGACGTCCGCCGTCGAGGTCGGCACGTTCACCGGATTCTCCTCGATCTGCATCGCCCGCGGGCTGGCGCCGGGAGGCCGGCTGCTGTGCTGCGACGTCAGCGAGGAGTACACGGCGATCGCCCGGGAGGCGTGGGCGGCAGCCGGACTCGACGACCGCATCGAGCTGCGCATCGCCCCGGCGATCGAGACGCTCGGTGCGCTGCCCGCCGAGCCGACGATCGACCTGGCGTTCATCGATGCCGACAAGGGCGGCTATGCGTCGTACTACGGCGAGCTGGTGCCTCGCGTGCGTCCCGGTGGCCTGCTGCTCGTCGACAACACGCTCTGGTCGGGAAGCGTCGTCGACCCGTCGGCCACCGACGACGACACGATGCACATCAAGTCGTTCAACGACCTCGTCGCCGCCGACGAACGCGTCGAGAGCTACCTGCTCCCGATCGGCGACGGCCTCACCCTCATCCGCAAGCGGTGAACGGGCGCTCCAGACGACTCGTGTGCAGTCGACATCTGGGCGCGCCGGGTTTCCATATCGAGGCTCTGAGCGCCCAGATCGCAGGCGGGCCGTTCACACGTCGAGGAATCGGCTGGCCGCGATGCCGGAGCCGATGGCGCCGGCGACCATGCCGATGGCGAGGATCAGCAGCATCACCCGGAACGTGAAGCCGTCGGTCACGACGAGAGCGGCGAAGCCACTGCCCTGGGGGAAGTCCTGGACGCCAGCCGTCCAGCGGTTGTTGATCGCCCACAAGCCGCCGCATGCCCCGAGCCCGCCGATGAAGCCCTGGATCAAGCCCTCGAGCATGAACGGGACGCGGATGAACCAGTCGGTGGCGCCGACGAGCTTCATCACCTCGATCTCCCGCCGTCGGGCGAACATCGCGGTGCGGATCGTGTTCCAGATCAGCAGGATCGCCGCGAACAGCAGCGTCACCGACAGGATCAACGTGTAGAGCCCGACGAAGCCCTTGAGCTTGTCGATCACGCTGAGCTGCTCGTCGGCGAGGACGATGTTCGACACGTTGGGCAGGCTGCGCAGGCTCTCGCGCAGCTGGCGCAGCGTCTCGACATCGGTGCCCTGCGTCGGCACGACCTTGTACTGGGTCGGGATGTTCTCGGCCGTCAGCAGCTCGAGCGTCGAGGGGTCCCCGGCCAGCAGCCGCTGGGCCTCCGACAGCGAGCACGCCGTGTCGCAGTAGTTGAAGCTCTCGACCTGCTGGGGGAACGACGACAGCGCGTCCTGGATCTCGGCCCGCTGCTCGTCGGTGGCCGTCGGGTTGACGAACACGATCATCTCGACGTCGCCCTGCCACGCGACCAGGAGGTTGTCGAAGCCCTGTTGCATGAGGAGCGTCAGACCGAAGATCAGCAGGGAGACCGCCGACGTGATGATGGCCGCCACCGTCAGCGTCATGTTGCGCCGGAAGCTGGCCCACGTCTCGCGGAACGTGTAGTTGAGGCGGGAGAGCATCGAGGTCGGTGTCGTCACTCGTAGACGCCGCGCGCCTGATCACGCACGATCACGCCGCGGTCGAGCTGGATCACCCGTTTGCGCATCGTGTTGACGATGCGCTGGTCGTGGGTGGCCATCAGCACGGTGGTGCCCGTCTTGTTGATGCGGTCGAGCAGGCGCATGATGCCCTCGCCGGTCGCCGGGTCGAGGTTGCCGGTCGGCTCGTCGGCGAGCAGGATCAGCGGCCGGTTGACGAACGCCCGGGCGACCGAGACGCGCTGCTGCTCGCCGCCCGACAGCTGGTGGGGGAAGCGGTCCTCCTTGCCGGCCAGGCCCACGAGGTCGAGCACGGCCGGCACCTGCTGACTGATGACGTGCTTCGGCTTGCCGATCACCTCCTGGGCGAACGCGACGTTCTCGAACACCGTCTTGTTGAGCAGCAGCTTGAAGTCCTGGAAGATGTTGCCGATGTTGCGGCGCAGCTGCGGCACCCGTCCCGACGGCATGTCGATGATGTTGCGCCCGGCGACCCACACCGCGCCGCGTTCCGGGCGGTCCTGGCGGTTGAGGAGGCGCAGCAACGTGCTCTTGCCCGACCCGGACGGGCCGACCAGGAACACGAACTCACCCTTCGGGACGTCGAAGCTGGCGTCGCGCACCGCGACGACATCGTGCTGGTAGGTCTTGGTGACGTTCTCGAGGCGGATCATGCGTGCAGCTGTGTGTCAGTCGTGTGACGAAAACGTCGACAGGCTACCGGCAGCCCGCCGCGAACTTCCGTCACTCGGAGGCGGCCCGCCGCCAGCGGAGCCAGCCCTCCATGAACTCGTCGATGTCGCCGTCGAGGACGCCGGCAACGTTGCCGGACTCGATCTCGGTGCGCAGGTCCTTGACCATCTGGTACGGCTGCAAGACGTAGCTGCGGATCTGGCTGCCCCAACCGACCTGGGCCTGCTTGCCGCCGATCGCATCGAGCTCAGCGGCCCGCTCCTCCTCGACGCGGGCGGCGTACATCGCCTTCAGCCGGTTGAGCGCCTTCTCCCGGTTCTGGAGCTGGCTGCGCTCCTCCTGGGAGCTGGCAACGAGCCCGGTCGGCTCGTGGATCAGCCGCACGGCCGACGACGTCTTGTTGACGTGTTGCCCGCCGGCACCCGACGCCCGGAACACCTCCATGCGGATGTCCGAGTCGTCGAGCGACACGTCGGCGTCTTCCAACAGCGGCCACACCTGAACGGCGGCGAAGCTGGTCTGGCGGCGCCCCTGGTTGTCGAACGGGCTGATCCGCACCAGGCGGTGCGTGCCCCGCTCGCTCGTCATGAGGCCGTACGCGTAGCGCCCGGTGAGGGTGAACTCGGCCGACAGGATGCCGGCCTCGGTGCCCTCCGAGACGCCGTCGACGCTGAACCCGAGGCCCCGTCGCTCGGCCCAGCGCTCGTACATCCGCAGGAGCATCTCGCTCCAGTCCTGGGCGTCGACGCCGCCATCCTTGGCATTGATCTGCACGATGGCCGCCGCCTCGTCGTGCTCACCGGTGAAGAGGCTGCGAAGATCGAGCTGGTCGAGGCCCCGCTGGACCTCGGCGATCGACGCCGCGATCTCCGGCTCTTGCGTCTCGTCGTCCTCCTCGCGGGCCATCTCGTGCAGCACCTCGACGTCGTCGAGCATGCGGGCCAGCCCGTCGTAGGTGGCCAGGTCGTCGCGGACGTTGGCGTACTCGCCGCTCAGCGCCTTGGCCGCGTCGGCGTCGTCCCACAGGTCGGGCCGGCCCATCTCGGCCTCCAGCTCGGCGAGGCGGTTGCGGGACTCGGCGACTCGCAGGTACGTCTCGGCCTCACCGAGCCGCCGGCGCAGCTCGCGCAGGTCATCGGTGGAATCGCGCACTGCTCACCCGACCCTGGTCATGAGCTTCATCGACGCTTCGGCCCCCGACCGGAGCACTGCCGTGTCACGAGCGCGCCCGAGGCGCCCTCAGTCACGGCCGTGGCACATCTTGAACTTCTTGCCCGACCCGCACGGGCACGGTGCGTTGCGCGGCGTCTTCGACCACTCGTCCTTGACGACGGTCTCCTGCTTGCCCGCCGGCCGGCCGGCCTGGCGGCCGCGCGCCGTGGTCGGGATGGCCGTCGCCGAGCGGGCCGCCAGTTCGGCGGAGATCTCGCCATCGGCCATCGCGCTGGCAGCGGCGCGCTGGAACGCGCCGACCTCGACCGTGTCCGACGACGACGTCTGGAGGTTCTGGACCCCGTTCGCCGGCGCGGCGGCGCGGGCGGCAGGCGCGACCGGTGCCGGGCGGTCGCGCGGCGCCGCCGGAGCCGATGACGCCGCAGGCGCCGCAGGCGCCGTGCCGGGTTCGGCCGGACCGGACTGCTCGACGACCTGCGCCGCCGGCGCCGCGGGTTGCTGGACGACCTGGACGTGCATGACGTACCGCACGAAGTCCTGGGCGATGCCCTTCATCATCAGGCCGAACATCTCGTAGCCCTCGCGCTGCCATTCGGTCAGCGGGTCCTTCTGACCCATCGCCCGCAGGTTGATGCCCTCCTTGAGGTAGTCCATCTCCTCGAGGTGCTCGCGCCAGCGCTGGTCGATGATGCGCAGCATCACCTGCCGCTCGACCTCGCGCATGACCTTGTCGCCGAGCTCGGTCTCGCGGCGCGCGTAGTACGCCGTGGCGTCGGCCATCACGACGTCGTACATCTCGTCGGTCCCGCGGCAGTGCTCGAGGCGGGACTCGTCGATCTCCGACGGCCAGAACGTCTTCAACTCCTTGGCCAGGCCGTCGAGATCCCACTCGTCGTCGGCCGCGCTCGCGCAGTGCGTCTCGAGCAACGCGTTGACCGCCTCGGCGAGGTACTCCATCGCCGCCGCCTTGAGGTCGGCCCCTTCGAGGATCTGGTCACGGCGCGCGTAGATCACCTTGCGCTGCTCGTTCATCACCTCGTCGTACTTGAGGACGTTCTTGCGGATCTCGGCGTTGCGCGTCTCGACGGTGGTCTGGGCCCGCTCGATGGCCTTCGTGACCATCTTGGCCTCGATCGCTTCGTCGTCGGGCAGCGCTTTGTTCATGACGTAGGACAGCGCACCGGTGGCGAAGAGCCGCATCAGCTCGTCGTCGAGGCTGAGGTAGAAGCGGCTCTCCCCCGGGTCGCCCTGGCGGCCGGCCCGGCCCCGCAGCTGGTTGTCGATGCGCCGCGACTCGTGACGCTCGGAGCCGATCACGTACAGGCCCCCGAGCTGGCGGATGCGGTCTCCTTCGGCCTGGCACTCCTCCTTGAACTCGGCGAGCAGCTCGTCGTAGCGGGCCATCGCCTTTGCCCGTGCCTCCTGGAACTCGGCGTCCATCTCCTCGATCGGCACCGGCAGGGCGAACGTGTCGACCATCACGTCGGCGGGGTGACCTTCCTTGAGCACCTCGTGGCGGGCCAGGCCCTCCGGGTTGCCTCCGAGGAGGATGTCGACGCCGCGGCCGGCCATGTTGGTGGCGACGGTGACAGCGTTGATGCGCCCGGCCTGGGTGACGATCATCGCCTCCCGGGTGTGCTGCTTGGCGTTCAGGACCTCGTGGGGGATGCCGCGCTGGGCGAGCTGGCGGGCCAGGTACTCGCTCTTCTCGACGCTCACGGTGCCGATCAGCACCGGCTGACCCTTCTCGTAGCGCACGGCGATGTCGTCGGCGACGGCGTCGAACTTGGCGACCTCGCCCTTGTAGATCAGGTCGGCCTGGTCGACGCGCCCGACGGGCATGTTCGTCGGGATCGGCACGACGCCGAGCTCGTAGGTGCTCATCAGTTCGGCCGCCTCGGTGGCGGCCGTGCCGGTCATCCCGGACAACTTGTCGTACATGCGGAAGTAGTTCTGGAGGGTGATCGTGGCGAGGGTCTGGTTCTCCTCCTTGATCTTCACGCCCTCCTTGGCCTCGACGGCCTGGTGGATGCCCTCGCTCCAGCGCCGGCCCTCGAGGATCCGTCCGGTGAACTCGTCGACGATCTTCACCTCGCCGTCCTGGATGATGTAGTCCTTGTCGCGCTTGTAGAGCTCCTTGGCCTTGAGCGCGACCTGCATCTGGTGGACCAGGTTCTGCTGCACCTCGTCGTAGATGTTGTCGACCCCGAGTGCCGCCTCGACCTTGTCGATGCCGGCTTCCAGCGGGACGACGACGCGCTTGTCCTCCTCGACCTCGTAGTCCTCGTCGCGGCGCAGCGAGCGGACGATCGAGGCGAATCGGTAGTAGAGCTTGGCGGCGTCGGCGACCCGCCCGGAGATGATCAGCGGCGTGCGGGCCTCGTCGATGAGGATCGAGTCGACCTCGTCGACGATGGCGAAGTTGTGCCCGCGCTGCGTCTTGTCGGCGAGGCGGCCGGCCATGTTGTCGCGGAGGTAGTCGAAGCCGAACTCGTTGTTCGTGCCGTACGTGATGTCGGCCGCGTACTGCTCGCGCTTCTCGGCCGGCGACGCCTTGAACCCGGGGATGATGAGGCCGACCTCGAGGCCGAGGAAGCGGTGGATGCGACCCATCCACTCGGCGTCGCGGCGGGCGAGGTAGTCGTTCACCGTGACCAGGTGGACACCCTTGCCGCCGAGGCCGTTGAGGTAGGCCGGCACCGTGGAGACGAGCGTCTTGCCCTCACCGGTCTTCATCTCGGCGACCCAGCCGAAGTGGAGCGCGGCCCCACCCATGAGCTGCACGTCGAAGTGGCGTTGGCCGATGACGCGCGACGCGGCCTCTCGCGTCACCGCGAAGGACTCGATCGCGATGTCGTCGAGGTCGGCGCCGTTGGCCAGGCGCTCGCGGAACTCACCGGTCTTCGCTTGCAGCTGCTCGTCGGTCAGCTGCTGCATCTGGGGTTCGAATGCGTTGACGTCAGGGACCATGCCCTGCAGCGCCTTCAGCTTCTTGCCCTCGCCGGCGCGGAGGATGCGATCGAGGATTCCCATGCGGGGTTCGATCCTACCGCCCGGTCACGAGCCCGCTCCGGCGACCGTGGCCCGGCCGGCGCCGGTCGCCCCCGCCCGTCGGTGGGCGCCACCGGCTCAGGGACCGGGGAACGTGGCCGTGCAGTAGCGGTTCGTGCCTTCGGGCTGACGCCCGGCGCACGTGTCGCCGTAGATCGTGTACGCCTCCAGGGCGTCGTCCGACACCGTCTGGTCGTAGAGGTCGTCACACATCTGCATGTCACCGTCGAAGCACTCCTGGGCGAGGGCGTTGAACGACGCGTCCGAGCCGAGTCCCGTCGGTTCGTCGACGCCCGGGGGGATCGGGCCGGGTTGAACGCCAGGGTCGGAGATGTCCGGCCCCCCGGGGATCGACAGGTCCGGGATCGTGAAGTCGGGGAACGTCGGGATCGTGAAATCCGGGAACGTCGGGAACGTGAAGTCGGGCAAGGTCGGGAACGTGAAGTCGGGCAGCGTGATGTCCGGGATGGTGAGATCGCCGGGCCGCGTGATGTCGGGGATCGTGATGTCGTCGGGGATCGTGACGTCGTCGGGGATCGTGATCTCCGGGGGCGCGGCGGTGGTCTCGCTGATCGAGTCGTCGTCGCCGTCGCGGGTGATCACGAAGGCAAGGACACCGGCGACGGCCAGGGCGGCCACGATGGCGCCGATCACGATGCCCGTCTTCTTCGGCGTCGGCTGATCGGCCGACGGCGAGACCATGGGCGGCGGCCCCCCGCCCGGGGGCGGGGGCACGGCCGGACCACCCGTGACCGGCATCTGCGTCGTGGTCGGCGGCGGAGGCGGAGGCGCCGCAGCGCCGGGTGGTGGAGGAGGCGGAGGAGTCGAACCGCCGGGTGGCGGCGGGGGCGGTACCGCCCCACCGGGTGGCGGAGGAGGCGGCGGCCCCGGCGGTTTCGTCCCGAAGCCGCTGTCGTCGCTCATCGGGTCCACCGGTCCTGCACCATGACCCGCACGGTACGCCGTGGCTGCCTGATCGGCCAGCGGCCGACCAGGCGACGGGTCCCGATGCGGCGACCGCGGCACCTGGTGCGTCGGCGCTCGCACCGACGGCACCGGTCAGGCCGCCCGCACCGATGCGCCGCGCCTGCTCGGCGTCGCGGCGACGGCGGCCCGCACGACTGCCGTCGCCCCGGCCCGGCGCAGCGCCTCGTCGGCCGCAGCGAGGGTGGCGCCAGTGGTGACGACGTCGTCGACGACCATGACCCGCTGCGCCGGCACGTGCGGATGGGCACGGAAGCATGGCGCGTGGAGTCGGCCCTCGCGCCCCCTCCCCGTCTGCGGGCGGCCGTCACCCGAGCGCTCGAGCAGGCGCCGGCACGGAACGCCGAGCTGCCGGGCGACATGGCGGGCCACCGCCTCGGCCTGGTCGAAGCCCCGCTCGCGACGGCGCCGGCTGCTCGTGGGCGCCCACGTCACGACGTCGACGCGTTCGCCGCTCGCTGCGAGGCGGTTGACGAGCAGACCGGCGAGGTGGCCGCCGATGGCGCGGCGATTGCGATACTTGAAGCCGAGCAGCACGTCGCGCACCCGCCCGGTGAACGGCGCCGCCACCAGGACCCCCGGCGTGACCGGCTCGGGCCGGCTCACGAGCGCGAACCGGCACGTGCGGCACAGCGGCGGCCCCGGTTCGTCGCACCCTGCACAACGTGTGGTGAAGATCATGGAGCGATCATGGACACGGGGTGCGCGAGTGTGTCCGGCGTGCCCGATCGAGACGTCGTCCGGCTGCCCGATCCCTGCCTCGTGGTGCTGGTCGGCGTCGCCGGCGCCGGCAAGTCGACGTGGGCTGCGGCGACGTTCGACCCGTCGGCCATCGTGTCGTCCGACGACCTGCGCGCCGTCGTCGGTCGCCACCGCCACGACCTGCGGGCGACGAGCGACGCGACCGAGGTCCTCAGGCTGATCGCCACCAAGCGGTTGCGACGCGGGCTGCTCACCGTGATCGACTCGACCGCCCTCGATCCCGCGATCCGCGCCGACTTCCGGGCGTTGGCCCGCGCCGCCGGCGTCGTGTGCCACGCCGTCGTCATCGACACGCCCGAACGCGAGACGCGGGCCCGCAACCGGCAGCGGGCCCACCCCGTGCCGTCACCCGTCGTCACCAGCCAACTGCGATCGCTCGCCGCGACGCTTGACGTCCTGGCCGACGAGGGCTTCGACGCGGTGCACCGGGTCTCCGACGGACCGGTCGAGATCGTCCCCCACAGCCTCTACGACACACCGGCGGCGGCGCGACGCCAGGAGGAGGACCCGATGGCACTGCGCTTCGGCCTGCAGATCGGCCGGTTCACATGGCCGGGCGCCCCTGCGGAGACGGCCTCCCGCCTCGGCGCCATCGCCCGGGCGGCCGAGGACGCCGGGTTCGCCTCGCTGTCAGTGATGGACCACTTCGTGCAGATCCCGCAGGTCGGGCGGGAGTGGGAGGACATGCTCGAGAGCACGACCACGCTCGGGTACCTGGCCGCATCGACGTCGACGCTGCGACTCGGCACGATGGTCGGCGGGGTCACGTACCGCAACGTCGCCCTGCTGGCCAAGATCGTCGCGACGCTCGACGTCCTGTCCGGGGGACGGGCGTTCTGCGGGATCGGCGCCGGATGGTTCGAGCGCGAGCACCGGCTGTACGGCTACGACTTCCCGGCGCTCGCCACCCGCTACGAGTTGCTCGAGGATGCCCTGGAGCTGCTGCCGCTGATGTGGGGCAAGGGCACGCCGTCCTACACTGGGCGCCACATCACGGTGCCGGCCGCGACGTGCTACCCGCGCCCGTTGCAAGCGCACGTGCCGATCCTCGTCGGCGGCTCCGGCGAGCGGCGCACGTTGCGGCTCGTCGCCCGCTACGCGGACGCCTGCAACATCGTCGGTGCCCCGGCGACGGTCGCCCACAAGGTCGGCGTCCTGCACGCCCATTGCGCCGATCTCGAGCGGGATCCGCGCGACGTCACCGTCACCAACCTGTCCTCCGCCGCGGTCCTCGACGCGACGGCCGACGCCACGACGCGCGACGGCGAGCAGGTGGCGACGGTCGACGAGCACATCGGGCGGTACCGGGCGTTCGCCGAGGCCGGTGTCGACGAGGCGATCGTCGCGCTCCGCCTGGACGGCACGACCGACCAGGTGGAGGCGTTCGCACCGGTCATCAGCGCCTTCGGGGAGGCTCGGGGGTAGGTTCCGACGTCGTGCGAATCCGCGCCGTCGTCCCCGTCGCCGTCGCCGCCGGCGCGACGGCCGCCGGCGCGCTGTGGATCCGTCGGATCGTGCTCCCGCCTCGGCCGGCCGACGTGGCGACGCCCCGGTCCCGGCCGATCCCCGATCCGGACAGCCGTCCGTCACCCGATGGCGCCGGTCTGCGTCTCGCCGTCAACCCGACATCGGGCCCGGCGTGGTCGGCCAACCCGGTCGACGAGCTGCGCCGCGACCTCCCGGCGGCCGACGTCCGGGAGCTGGGACCCGACGACGACCTGGTGGCCGTCCTCACCGAACCGCCGCTCGACGGCGTCGTCGCGATCGGCGCGGCCGGTGGCGACGGCACGCTCAGCGCCGCGGCGACCGTGGCCCACGACCACGATCTGGTGCTCGTCGCCGTCCCGTCGGGCACGCTCAACCACCTCGCTCGCGACCTCGGGCTCGACGAGACGGCCGACGCCGTCGCCGCTGTCCGCGCCGGCACGGTGACCCACATGGACCTCGGCTCGGTCGACGACGAGCACGGCGTGCCGTTGCGGCGGTTCGTCAACACCCTGAGCTTCGGCGGCTACACGGCCGTCGTGGACGCCCGCGATGCGATGGCCCCGAGGCTCGGCAAGTGGTTGGCCCTCGCGGTCGCGCTGGCCCGGGAGCTGCCGCGGATGGAGCCGCTCGACCTCGAGCTGGACGGCCGCCGCACGGTGGTGTGGGTGGGCTGGATCGGCAACGGGACCTACGCCCCCGAAGGCTTCGGTCCGTCGTGGCGGGAACGCCTCGACGACGGTGAGCTCGACGTACGGCTCGTGCTCGGCGGGCCCCGGCTGGCGCGGACGCGGTTCGTCCTCGACGTGCTCGCCGGACGGCTGCTGCACTGCCCGCTGTACCGCGAGTACCGCCTGTCGGCCGTGACCATCCGTTCGCACGGCGGTCCCGTCCGTCTCGCCGTCGACGGTGAGACGTTCGACGGACCCGCGTCGTTCGACGTGACGAAGATCCGCCGCGGGCTGGCGGTCGCCGTCCCACCGGCCGGCTGAGTCGCGTGCGCCGGGGCCGCCTCGTCGAACGCCTCGGGCGCTGCGTGGCCGGGCTCGTCACGTGCGGCATCGGCATCGCGCTGATCCCCACGCCGAGCTGGGCCTGGCGCCGTGGGACGTGCTGCACCATGACCGGACTCGCCCGACACGGGCTGTCCATCCGCGCCACGCGCACCGAGGTCGAGCTGGCCGCGCTCGCTGTCGGGTTCGCTCTCGGCGGGTCGGTCGGCGTCGGCACGGCGGCTTCACCCTCGCCATCGGTCCGGTGGTGCCGTCTGCCTGCCGGTGACGAGCGTCGACCCGCTGCCGTC
>JBEVOM010000120.1:0-21821 GCA_040507575.1 Ilumatobacteraceae bacterium | reverse complement strand
TCGTGCGCGAGGGGGACAACGTCTGGGTGTTCGACGACGCGGGCCGGTTCGCGCTCCCGCGCTTCGGCGTGGAGGCGATCGGCTCGCGGTGGTTCGACCGCGGACTGCAGGCGAACGTGGCGTTCGCGGAGGGGCGCGTGTTGAACGGGGCCGGACCGGCGCGGGGGATGGGACCGCTCGGCGCCGACGGTGTCCCACGCATCTTCGGTGCGGGGCCGGTGCGGCTCGAGTGCGTGGAGCCGTTCCACCGCTGGACCACGCAGTGGCACGGTCCGATGCGGGACACCGACGCGGAGGAGCAGCTCGCCGGCATCGTGTCCGAGCGCAAGGTGGACGTCGATGTCGAGTTGGAGATGTCGATGGTCGTGCCGCCCTGGGTGCAGGGGGAGATGTCGCCTGAGGCCGACAAGCTCCTGAAGAACGAGATCGAGGGAGCGTTCATGGGCGGCGTGCGACACGAGCAGCTGTTCAGGTGCCGGGGGAGCCTGCGCGTGGGCGAGGACCAGTACACGTTCACGGGCACGGGTCTGCGCATTCACCGCATCGGCGTGCGCAACGCGACGGAGTTCTGGGGCCACAACTGGCAGTCGGCGGTCTTCCCCAGCGGGCGCGCCTTCGGGTTCATCGTCTTCCCGCCCCGGCCGGACGGCTCCCCGTCGTACGCAGAGGGCTTCGTGTACGACGGAGGTGTGATGCACCCCGCCCGCATCGTCGAGGTGCGATGGCTCACGGAGATCGTGCCGACGGGCGGAGACGTCTCGGTGGTGCTGGAGACGGAGGAGCACGGCACGATCACGATCGGTGGGACGACCTGCTGTTCCACCTTCTCACCCCAGGGCGGCAACCTTCACCTGGCCTGGGCCGCGGACGGGCCGGAGGCGCGCAATCCGGTGACGTTCCACCAGGGTGGCGCGCGGTACACGTGGGGCGAGGAGGAGACGTACGGGATGGTCGAGCGGTCGCTGCCGGACGCGAAGATCGAGGGGCGGGCGGCGCTGTGATCAGCGGGGAGAAGATCCTCGTCACCGGCGTCAGCGGCTTGGTCGGCTTGCCGATCGCGCGGTACCTGGCCGAGCACAACGAGGTCTGGGGCCTGGCGCGCTTCGGCGAGGTGGGCGACCGCGCCGGCGCCCTGGTGACGAGTCCGACGAGCCGGCAGGACGTGGAGGCGCTGGGCATCCGCACCGTCGCGGTCGACCTCGAGCGGCCGGACCTCTCCGAGGTGCCGGACGACTTCACCCACGTCCTGCATCTCGCCCACACCCGTCTCGGATCCCAGTTCCAGCGGGCGGTGCAGGTCAACGCGGTCGGTGCCGGGCACGTGCTGGCGCACTGCCGCGGCGCGAAGGCGGCCCTGGTCGTGTCGTCCACCGCTGTCTACTCCGTGAACGAGGACCCGTGGCACGTGTTCACCGAAGACGACGACATCGGCCGCTCGTACGCGCCGTGGGCGCCGTCGAGCCCGCCTGCGAAGGTGTCCCTGGAGGCGGTGGCCCGGTTCTGCGCGGAGGCGTTCTCGCTGCCGACCGTCATCATGCGGCTGAACACGGTGTACGGGCCGATGGGCGCCATGCCGGTTGACCACCTCGACGCGGTGGCGACCGGGCGGCCCGTCCGCGTCTGGACGCTGCCCTACCCGCATTCGATCATCCACATCGATGACATGTGCGACCAGCTCGAGGCCCTCCTCGGCGCGGCGGCGATCCCGGCGAACATCGTCAACTGGTGCGGGGACGAAGTGGTCACGACACAGCAGTGGTGCGATTTCGCTGCTGAGCTGGCCGGTCGGCCGGCTCAGATCGAGCTGATGGACCTGCCCGGAGTCGCGCCCGGCAACATCTCGTCCAACGCAAAGCGCCTCGTCATCACCGGTCCCTGCAGGCGGGACTGGAAGGACGCGTTCCGAGAGTTGTTCGCGCAGCGTCACGGCAGCGAGCGGGTGGTCCGATGAGCACGAAAGTTCCTGCCGCGCTGGACATCGACGCGCTGCACGCCGAGGCCAGCGCGCTGACCGGACTGCACGACTTCGGCGATCCCGCATACCGCGAGTCCATGGCGGTGTTCCTCGAGTCCATCGTCGACGCCCACCGCGGGAGCCCCTTCGAGCAGGCCGCCCACGACCAGGCGGTGCACCTCTTGACGTCCCGGCTGCAGATCACGGACCACGTCAAGCGCCACCCCGAGGTCCTCGCCGAGCCGATCGAGCGACCGATCATCCTCGTCGGCCTGCCCCGTACGGGAACCACCGTCCTCTACGACGTGCTCGCGCAGGACCCCGCGGCCCGCTGTCCGCTCGAGTGGGAGGCGCGCCTGCCGTGGCCCCCGCCGGAGGAGTCCACGTACGACAACGACCAGCGGATCGAGATGGTGCAGGCCGGTGTCGACGGCGTGCTCGCGGCCGAGCCACAGATCGTCGACACCCATCCGCTGGGGGCGCGGTTCCCGGCCGAGTGCAACACGATCATGGAGTACGCGTTCTGCGGTCCGGACTTCTGGGCCGGCTACGGCACCGACGCCTACACGGAATGGGTGGCCACCCGGCGCGCCCGCGGCCTCTACCGCTGGCACAAGCAGTTCCTCCAGCACCTCCAGTGGCACGGGCCTCGCGGCCGCTGGACGCTCAAGTCGCCGGCCCACCTCTTCGACCTCGAGGGCCTGCTCGACGTGTACCCCGACGCCTGCCTCGTGTGGACGCACCGCGACCCGGCCACCGTCATGGCGTCGCTGTCGTCGTTCGTGCTCCCGTTCCGGCGCATGGGCGGCGGTGACACCGACAAGGTCCGCCTCGCGGAGTCGACGACGCTCCTGTGGGGCAACGCACTCGAGCGGGGTGTCGACAGCCGTCGCGGCGACCCCCGCGTCGAAGCGGCCGTCTTCGACCTCCCGTTCCGGGAGGTCCAGGCGGACCCGGCCGCGGCCGCGGAGCGTGTGCACGCGCACTTCGACCTTCCGGTCACCGACGAGCACCGGAGCCAGACCGCCGTCTTCCTCGAGCACCACCGTCTCGGCTCCCAGGGCTCACAGCGCTACTCGTTCGCGGAGTACGGCATCGATCCCGACGCGATGCGGACGCGATTCCCCCACTACTACGAGCGCTTCGCCGACCTGTTCTGAACGGGAGGTGGTGCAGGACAGTGGGGGTAGGGATCTTCGTGGCTCCGCAGGACGGTACGCCGACCAGCTCGCTGCCCCCGAGCCGCGGAGTCGTGCGGGCTCAAGGCGTTCGTGCGCTCCGACCACGACCTCGCCGCGGACGCGATCCGTCCTCCGAGACCGGCGGACACGTAGGTCAGCCTCGCGGGTCTCGCACGGGAGGCGTCGCCGATCGCCGTTGGAACGCGTGACGTGCAGGGCTGGAAGCGTCTCCCGAGCGTGCGTCGAGCGGGCCCACGTGCGCCTGCTGGACTGCATGACCTCGACCACATCGAGCTACTCACCGACGCACTGGTGTGTGGCGGCAGCGCGCAAGACCGAGGAGACCAGACGTGAACGATCCCCTGCAGCAGTTCCGGCTCGACGGCCGGACGGCCATCGTCACCGGAATCGGGCCGGGCATCGGCGAGCACGTTGCGAAGGCGTTCGCTGCGGTGGGTGCCAACGTGGTGTGCGCGGCGAGGACGACGGAGCGGGTGCAGCGCGTCGCAGCCGAGATCGAGGCCAGCGAGGGGCGGGCGACCGCCGTGACCGCCGACGTGGCACTGCACGACGACCTCCGGCGGATCGTCGACGTCGCCCACGACACGTTTGGACCGGTGGGCGTGGTCTTCAACAACGCGCACGCCGGAGCGAGCGACGTGACCGCCGACCCGTGGGGGATCGAGGACGACCAGTGGGAGAACGCGGTGGCGGTGAACCTGCTGGCACCGTACCGGCTCGCGCGCATGGTGGTGCCCGAGATGAAGGCGGCGGGGCGGGGCAGCATCATCACGTTGCTGACGTGTGCCGCGTTCACGCCCATCCCACCGCAGTTCGCCTACGGCTCGACGAAGGCAGGCCTCCACATGCTGACGCGGTACATGGCGAAGGTGTGCGGCCCCGAGGTACGCGTCAACGCCATATGCCCGGGATCGATGAGCCCCGACGGCCAGGTCTGGAGCAACTTCGCGCCTCACGTCGCGAAGAACGCCATCTCCCGCGCCGGTCTCGCGTCCGAAGCGGTCGGCGCTGCGCTGTTCCTCGCCTCGGATGCCTCGAGCTACACGACGGGCAGCGTGGTCTTCACTGAGGGCGGCCGGATCGGCACGATCGCCTGATCGTTGAGCTCCTGATCGGCGCGAACTGGAGTCGCGGCACGTTGACGGCCGTCAACGGGGTGCCCTATGGTGCGGTGCGGTTCGTCGATCAGCGCTGTGAACGCAGTCAGCGAGAGTCCGCTCCGCCGGGGAGAGTCGTGAAGTTCAGCTGCATGTTGCCGTACATCACGAAGACGGACCGCCGGGGAATGCTCGGCTGGGCCATCGGCGCCGAGGAGGGTGGGTTCGCGGGGGTGACCGTCGGGGAGCGGATGACCTCTCCGAACTTCGATCAGATCGTGGCCCTGTCCGCCGCCGCGGCGGTCACGAGTCGGATTCGCCTCCTGGCCAACATCCTCATCGTCCCGATCCATCCGGCGGGACTGCTCGCCAAGGAGCTCGCCAGCCTCGACGTGCTCTCCGAGGGCCGGTTCGTGGTGGCCGCGGGCGTGGGCGACCGTGAGCAGGACTACCGCGCGGCCGACGCCACGATGGAGCGCCGCTGGCCGCGCGCCGACGCGACCGTCCGCCAGATGCAGCGGGTGTGGCGGGGCGAGCCGCTCGAGGGGGGCCACGATCCCATCGGGCCGGAGCCGTTCACGCCGGGCGGCCCGCCAACGTGGATCGGCAGCCGTGGGCCCAAGGCCCTGGCGCGTGCCGCCAAGTGGGGTGCGACGGGCTATGCCGGCTTCACGCTCCACGGCGACCCCGTCGAGCTGGCCGGGCAGCGCGACGACGTGCTGGGGGCATGGGCGGAAGCCGGCCGTGACGACCGGCCCTACCTGTTTGTCAGTTGCTTCATCGCGCTGGGCGACGACGCCGAGACCCGTATGCGTGGCATGGCGGAGAAGTATTGGGCGGGGTGGGCAGCCGCCGAGGTGCGGGCGTTCATGGTGGAACAGCTGACATGCTGCGGCGAGACGGCAGTGCAGCAGATGATCGACAACGCCGAAGCCGCGGGCTATGACGAGGTGAACCTCCTGCCCATCACCGACGACCTCGCGGAGCTGGAGCGCTTCCAGCAGCTGATCGCGTCCCGCTGAACGCGACCCGAGAAGGGCGAATGCGAATCGAACCCATTCGCTACGACGAGCTCGTCGCGCTGTGCAGCAAGAGGTTCCCCCGTTCGACGGACATCTACCTCGGGTGCTGGACAACGCGGCGGCCGAGACCTGGAACTCGACCCTCGAGCACGAACTCCTTTCCCGGCACCACTTCGACACCAAGGACCAGGACCGCCAAGCCGTCGTCCGGTTCATCGACGCCTCCAACCATCGGCGTCGCCACAGCAGCTGCGAGATGCTGTTGCCCGTCGCCGACGAAGCCGTTCTCGCCGCACGCGCTGCCGACACCGCGCCGGAGCCGGAGGCGGCATGAAACCGGGCTCTCAGATCGCCTCAGCGCCACGCATCCGACCCTGGATGGCATCAGGGTGTGGGCGAACGAGAGGCTGTGAACCAATCAGGAACCCTCCACGGTTCCAGGGGAACCCCGAGAGCTCGACGCTCAGCGCTGCGGAGTGCTGACCGGCCAGCGGCTCGGAACCATCCTGCCGCGAGGCGGACCAGCATGATCAACCCCCATGAGCGCCGCGCCAACGTCATGATCACGGGTGGCGCTGGAGGTAGTGGTTCAGACGCGCCGCCTGACGCGTCTGATGGTCGCGCTCGGCGAGGTTGGGTGCGTTGCGAGCGGCGCAGGCGTAGAGGCGGGCGGCGACCTCGAGGTCGCCGTTCTTCTCGTGGAGGTACGCGGCGACCGCGTCGTGTCGCACGACATGGTCGTCGACCTCCGCCAACGCGGCCAGCCCCGCTGGCGCACCGTCGGCCTCGCCGACGGCAACGGCGCGGTTGAGCCGGACGATCGGCGTGTCCGCGAACTGCAGCAGCTCGTCGTACCACTCCACGATCTGCACCCAGTCGGTCTCCTCGACACGCGACGCGTCGGCATGGAGCGCGGCGATCGCTGCCTGCGCCTGGTACTCGCCGAGTCGGTCGCGTGCCAGTGCCGCCTGCAGGATGACGATGCCCTCGGCGATGAGGTCGCGGTCCCAGTTGCTGCGGTCCTGCTCGGCGAGCGGCACGATGCTGCCGTCGGGGCGGGTACGGCTGCGGCGACGCCCGTGGTGCAGCAACATCAGAGCGAGCAACCCGTGCACCTCCGCGTCGTCCGCCACGGCGGCCAGCTGCCGGGTCAGGCGGATCGCCTCGGCGGCGAGGTCGACATCGCCGGAGTAACCCTCGTTGAACACGAGGTACAGCACGCGCATCACGGTGCGCACGTCACCCGGCCGGTCGACACCGGCCCGGCTCACCACGCTCTTGGCGCGGCTGATGCGCTGCGCCATCGTGGGCTCGGGCACGAGGTAGGCCTGCGCGATCTGCCGCGTGGTGAGGCCGCCGACTGCTCGGAGCGTCAACGCCACCGCCGACGACGGCGTCAGGGTGGGGTGGGCGCACAGGAAGTAGAGGTGCAGCGTGTCGTCGGCGCTGGGGATCGTGCCGGCCGGCGGCTCGTTGTCGTATCGGACCTGCCGGTCGCGGCGCGCCGTCTCCGAGCGGGTCATGTCGATGAAGGCTCGCCACGCGACCGTGATCAGCCAGCCCGTTGGGTCGGCGGGCCGCTCGGTCTCCCACGCCGAGAGCGCCCGGACGAGCGCCTCCTGGACGGCGTCCTCGGCCGTCGCGAAGTCTGCTCCGCGACGGACGAGGACGCTCAGGACATGAGGGACGAGCTCGCGCCGCGCGACGTCGTGCACGATCAGTCCGTGACGGTGGGCGGCTCGGTGAGGAAGGGTCGGAGCTCCAGCCATTCGTGGATCGGTGTCCCACCGGCTCCGGGTGCCGCCGACAGCTCACCGGCGAGCTCGATGGCGCGCTCGTAGCTGTCGACGTCGATCACCATCCATCCCGCGATCAGGTCCTTCGTCTCGGCGAACGGGCCGTCGGTCACGGGCGGGCGCCCATCACCGGCCGAGCGGACCCACACGCCGTCGGGCGACAGGGCCTGGCCGTCGATGAACTCGCCGTTGCGCTCGAGCCGCGCCGCGAAGTCGTTCATGTAGCCGATGTGGGCCTCGACCTCCTCGGGCGTCCACTGGTCCATCGGGATGTTGTTGACGGCCGCCGGAGCGCCTCGGTAGTGCTTGAGCAACAGGTACTTGGCCATCGGGTTCTCCTCTGTCTGACCGCGGCCCTGGTGGCCGCGTGCACCCCGGGACGGAGCAGGCGTCGCGTTCTCGACATCGTCGCGGGATTCCCCCGCGTGCACGGCGAACCAGCGGCGCGCCTGTCACGGCACCTGATGAGCGGCCAGCGTCGCCGCTGAGACCGTCGACGGGACGACGAGGATGACGCGGTCGAGGCCGTCCATGGCGGTGCGGGTGGGGTGCGCGGGGTCGAGCAGCTCAGGGGACCACACCAGCCAGGTCGTCAGGACGAAGCCGTGGCGCGAACCGCGGGCGGCAATCGCGGCGGCCAGCAGCTCGTCGCGGCGCGGGTGGTCCCAGCCGACGTTGACGCCGTCGGCACGATGACCGGCCAGCGCGGCGAGGGCAGGTCCGTTGGCGCCGACGATCACCGCCGGAGCAGGTTCGGGCCGCGGGAACGTGGCCAGCTCGGCGGGGCGGTCGGGGTCGTACATCCGGTGCAGCACGTCGAGCGTGTCGACGAGGCGCTGGTGGCGGGCGGCCATCGTCGGTCCGACGGGTTGGCCGATGGCCCGCATCTCGCCGGACCAGCGGCTGTCGGGGCCCGAGCCGGCGCCGATCCCGACATGGACCTGACGGCCGCTGATCGCGGTCACCGAGGCGGCGGCTACGGCCAGCAGGGCGGGGGAGCGGTTGTACACGTTGGCGACCATCGTGCCGAGCTCGACGCGCGACGTGGACGTGGCGAGCGCGCCGAGGAGCGTGAACGCCTCCAGCATGGTGTCACCCCGCAGGGAGCTGCCGGCGAGGTGGTCGAACGTCCACACGGCGCCGTAGCCCGCGGCCTCCGCCGCCTCGGCCCGTTCCAGCAGGTCCGGCCACGTGCTGGTGGCCGGGTTGAGCTGGACGTCGAGGATCGCCGCCACCGTCAGCGCCGGACGTCGTCGAGCGGGATGGTGCCGTCGATGCGACCCTGCAGGAAGTCGGCCGCGGTGATCGGCTCGTAGCCGCACGGGTGCTCCGGGCTCACGCACGACGGGATGCACGACACCTCGGTCTCCGGGTCGGGATTGACGAAGAACGGGATCGAGTAGCGGTCCCGACCCTCGCTCGCCGTGACGCGGTGCGGAGTCGACACGTAGCGGTCGTTCGTCCAGCGGGCCAGCATGTCGCCGAGGTTGACGACGAGCGCGTCCGGCGGGACGTCCACGGCCACCCAGTCGCCGTCGATCGTCCGCACCTCGAGGCCGGCGACGCCGTCTGTCGCCAGCAGCGTGATCGCCCCGTAGTCGGTGTGCTGGCCGGTGAGCACGTCGGGCGCTGCGCCGGTCGGCCGGGCCGGGTATCGGAGCATCCGCAGGAAGCACTGCGGGTGGTGCATCCGGTCGGCGAAGAACCCGGCGGCGACGTCGAGGCCGATCGCGATCGCCCGCAGCACACGGGCGGCGACGGCGAGGGCGGCCACCTGGTACTGCTCGACGGCGCCGCGGAAACCGGTCAGCTCCGGCCACCGCTGGTAGCCCGCGAGGGCGACGTCGAACATCTCCTTGCCACCGGCGCGAGCCGAGCCGAGTCCGGCATACCCGTTGTTGGCGATCATCGCCGAGCGCTCCTTCGTCGGCGTCGACTGGCCGAAGAAGCTGTGCGCGGCCGCGAAGATCGACGGGATCTCCACGTCGAGGCCGTGACCGACGGCGGCGAAGAACCCGGTGCGCGAGCACGCCCGCGCGATCGGGTCGACGGCCCGCTCGACGTCGGCGATGTCCACGACCGGGACGACGGGCGTCCGGTCCATGTCGTTCCCCCTGGTTGGTCTGGTGCGGTCAGCGGTCGCGGCTGAGTCGCACCGTGCGGCAGCGGTCGAACTCGGTCGACTCGACGACGCCGAGCGAGATGAGCCCGGGCACGTCGGCATCGAGCGCGTCCCACAGGCGCCGGGTGATCTCCTCCACCGTCGGTTCGGTGTCCCACACGAGCGGCTGGTAGTCCTTCCACTCGCCGAGGTCGGTATCGGTCAGGTACCGACCCCGCCATGGCTCGACGAGGCGGTGGAGCAGCGTCTCGAGGTCGTCGGCGGGCATCACGCGTGCCGCGTCGGCGGGGCCTTCGACCGTTGCCTCGATGCTCCACGGGTGGCTGTGGACGAGTCCGTCGACGCGATGGGCGAATCGGGCGTGGATCGCCGCCGTCATCGTGAGGTGCAGGCCATCGCGGCGACCAGGCGTCGTTGCTGACCGGGTGTTGGTGAACGTCATCAGGTGGGTGCCTCCTCTCAGCTCTGCAGGCCGATGTTGGTGTCGATGTACTCGTTGGTGAAGAGATCCGAGGCCTTCAGGTCCTCCGGCACGTCGAGGTCGGCGTCGCGGATCTGGTCGATCACGCCCTGGATGCGATCCTCGTCCATGTTGCCCAGCGTCTCGTCCGGACCGTTGCCGACGAGGCCGAGCTCGCGCTGCGTCTCGACGGAGTAGTCGGCGACGCCCTGGTCGTACACCCAGAAGTCGTCGAACTGGGCGACGGCGTCGATGATGATCGCGTTGGCGCGGGCGGGGTCCTCGGCGTAGTCGACTTGCGCCTGCTGGACCACGGGGACCAAGGCCTGCAAGCACTCGTCGAGCTCGTCCTTCTTGTCGGGCCGCACCGAGAGGGTCTGGGAGTAGACCTCGAACCCGGCGTCGTGCAGCAGCTGATACCCCACCGGCTTGCCCCACTCCTCGAACACGTTCTCGTAGTTGTACGGCTCGGCCGATGCGAATCCCTGCTGGGCGATCTTGCCGCCCTCGGCGATGAACCGGGCCGGGCTGCCGTCGTAGGACGGGTCGACCTGGCCCGAGCTCCAGATCCCTTCGGCGACGAACACGTCGGCGAACGTACCCCCGGAGAAGATGTTGATCGTCACGTCCTCCTCGCCGAGGTCGGCGAGCGTGGTGACGTCAGGATAGGTCGCGGGGTCCCACATGATGATCTGGGGGTTGATCTCGAGCGGGGCGACGACGGAGATCGTCGGCGTGTCGGCCCAGCGCAGGATCTGGCCCTCGGTGTTGGCGTAGCCGAGCGTGATGCTGTCGTCGGCGTACTGCTGGACGGACACCGGCTGGTAGCCGATGGCCGGCCCACCGGTGCGGACCTCGATGTCGATGCCGGTCTCGGCCCCGCCGGCGACGAGCGGGCCGGTGACGACCTTCGTCTCGGTGTCGACGGTGTAGCCGTCGCCGACCATCTCGTACAGGCCGCCGTGCTCGGCCTCGGGGAACCAGTCGGTCTGGATGACCAGCGGGTTCGGGCAGGCGCTGAGATCGACCGCACCAGACGAATCCCCCGTCCCGCTCGGCGCGTCCGTCGAAGCTCCGCCGGCATCGTCGTCGTCACCGCCGCAGGCGGTAACGGCGATGGTCGCCACGGCAGCCAGTGCCAGCGTGCGGGTGAGCGTGCGGTTCATCGGACCTCCGGGTCGGATCGGTTCATGTGAGACGTCATTGGTTGGACGAGCTGGGGCCGACGGCTTCGGACCACTTGCCGATGGCGCGCTGCTGCAGCCAGCCGAAGAAGAGGAACACCGCGACGCCGAGCAGCGACGACATGATGACCGCGGTGAACAGCGCTTCGCCATTGAGGTTGTTGGCGTACTTGCGCAACTTCTGGCCGATGCCGGCCTCGCCCTGGCCGAAGAAGAAGTCACCGACGATGGCGCCGATGACCGCCAGGCCGGCCGAGATTCGCAACCCCGCGAAGATCGCCGGCAGGGCGGCCGGGAACATCAGCTTGCGCAGCCGGGTCGAGCGGCTGGCGTGCTCCAGCGTGAACAGGTCGTGCATCCCGCGTTCAGCCGATTGCAGCCCGAACAGCGTGTTCAGGATGATCGGGAAGATCGAGATGATGACGCAGACCATGATCCGCGACGTCTGGTTGGTGCCGAACCAGAACGAGATCAACGGTGTGAGGGCGAGGATGGGGATGGCCTGCAAGGCCACCATGTAGGGGAAGATCGCCCGCTCGGCCAGCTTCGTCTGGCTCATCAGCGTGGCGATGAGGATGCCGAGCACGATCGCGATGAAGAGGCCGATGAACGCGACCTTGGCGCTCGACCACAGGGCTCGCAGGATCTCGGAGAACACCTCCCAGTCGAGGAACCCGTTCTGCACCACCTCGTGGGGCGGCCGCAGCAGGAACCGCCGCCGCTCGTCGAGGACGACGTACGAGATGAAGTACCAGATGCCGACGACGACGGCGCCGAGCACGATCGGCGGCAGCACCACGGCGGCGAGCGACTCCCGCTTGGCCGACGGCGCCCTGAACCGCACGGTCGATGCGGCGGCGATCGGATCCTCCACCACCGGGTCGTCGGGCTGACCAGGGGCGAGCGGCTCGTCGGCCCGGTGCGGCGCCGTCTCGGTCATGCCGAGGCCCCCCGCAGCGCCCTGGAGATCTCACCCGACAGTTGGCCGAAGGCGGGCTCGAAGCGCAGCTCGGCCGGCCGGGGGTACGGGAACGGGACGTCGAACTCGGCGACGATCCGGCCCGGTCGCGCCGACATCACGAGCACCCGGGTGCTCATGAACACCGCCTCGCTGATCGAGTGGGTGATGAACAGCCCGGCGAAGCCCTCCGCCTCGAACAGCTCGAGCGTCTTGTCGTTGAGGTGCTCACGGGTGATCTCGTCGACGGCGCCGAACGGCTCGTCGAACAGGAACACCGGCGGTTTCAACGTGAGCGTCCGGGCCAGCGAGCAGCGCATCCTCATGCCGCCCGAGAGCGACTTCGGGTAGTGCCCCTCGAACCCCTTCAGGCCGACGACCTCGATCGCCTCCTGGGCCAGGCGCGACCGCACGGCGCGGTCGACACCGCGCAGCTCGGCCAGCAGCTCGACGTTCTGACGAACGGTCCGCCACGGCAGGAGCGTGGCGTCCTGGAAGACGTAGCCGACGTGATCGCGGTCGATCGACACCGAGCCGCCGGTCTGGCGCAGCAGGCCGGATGCGATCTTGAGCAACGTCGACTTGCCGCAGCCCGACGGCCCGACGACGGTCACGAACTCGCCGGCCCGCACGCTGAACGACACGTCGTCGATGGCGCGCGTGCCGTCGGCGAACGTCATCTCGATGTCCTCGAACGCGACGCCGGAGACGTCGACATCCAGGTCCGGCGGCGCTCCTCCCGACATCCGATCCTCCACTGCCCGTGTCGTGGACCCGATTCTGCCATCGCTGGAGCGGTGGCGCCCGGGTCCGGCCAACGGATCGGGCCCGGTCCGGGGCACCCGGGAGGCGTCGGGAACCGTGTGCGAGACTCGGCTCCCGTGAGGCAGCAGTGAGCGACATCGACGCCCCGACCGAGACCGATGTCGGTTGGCTGTCGCCCGAGACCCTCGAGGTGGTCCGGGCCAACGTGCCGCTGGTGTACGTCGACGCCATCCCGGTGCGGGTCGACGGACTCGGCCGCGTCGCCGAGGTCGGGCTGCTGCTGCGGGTCGCGGCGGACGGGTCGATCAGCCGGATGGTCGTCAGCGGGCGCGTGCTGTTCGGCGAACGGGTCCGCGACGCCCTGATGCGCCACCTCGAGAAGGACCTCGGCCCGCTGGCCCTGCCGCGTCTGCCCGCCGACCCGACGCCGTTCACCGTCGTCGAGTACTTCCCCGACCCGCAGCGCTCCGGGTTCCACGATCCCCGCCACCACGCCGTCAGCCTGGCCTACGTCGTGCCCGTCGACGGCGACTGCCAGCCGACGCAGGAGGCGCTCGATCTGACCTGGTTCACGCCGGCGGAGGCGGTCGGCGCGTCGGTGCGCGAGCAGATGACGGGTGGCCACGACCGCCTGTTGCGCCTGGCGCTGGCCCACGTCGGCGAACTGCCGTAGCCGGTCCGCCCGGGGGCATCCCCAGGAGCTGGACGCGGTACCCGTACTGTTCGTGGGCGATGCCGGAAGGCGACACCATCCACCGTACGGCGGCCGCGCTGCGCTCGGCGCTGGTCGACAAGAAGATGGTCCGCTTCGACGCTCCTCGCCTGATCGGCGTGACGCCCCAGGCCGGTCGGACCGTCGAGCGGATCGAGAGCCGCGGCAAGCACCTCGAGATCCAATGGGACGACGGCGTCATCCTGCACACCAACATGCGGATGAGCGGCTCGTGGCACCTGTACCGCACCGGTGAGCACTGGCAACGGCCGCACCACGAGATGCGGGCGCGGATCGAGGTGCCGGGCTGGTCGGCCGTGTGCTTCAACGCGCCGGTGGTCGAGACGTACCGCACGCCTGACGTCCACCGCCACCCGGGGCTGGGGCGTCTCGGGCCCGATCTGTGCCGGGTCGACGCCGACCTCGGCCGCTGTGTGGAGCTGCTGTTGTCGTTCGACGACCCGAAGGCCACCGTCGCCGAGGTCATGCTCGACCAGCGGATCTTCTGCGGCGTCGGCAACGTGTACCGCTGCGAGGTGTTGTGGGCCGGCCGACTCAGCCCGTTCGCCCACGTCGGGGACCTCCCCGAGGTCGATGCGGTGCACCTCGTGAACGTCGCCGCCCGGCTGCTGCGGGCCAACCTCCGCCAGGCCGAGCGGGTCGCCGTGCCCGGCGTGCGCGGCGGCCTCGCTGTGTACGGGCGCAGCGGCCAGCGCTGCCAGCGCTGCGACGAGACGATCGAGGCCCGCCGCACCGGCGAGCAGGCCCGCACGCTGTACTGGTGTCCCGGCTGCCAGGTCCGCCTCGATCCCCGTCGGGCCCGCGAAGACAGCGGCTCGATGGATCGCCATCCGGCCGCCGTCAAGTTCCTCGACGACCTGCCCTGGCGCCGCACCGGCTGACGGCGTCCGCGTCCGCCGGCGCACCTCGGGCGTCGACGTCAGCGCAGCTCGCGGCGCAGCGCGAAGCGCAGACCGGACCACGTGTCGTCGATGGCGCAGACCTTGTTGTCCACCCACCCGGTGGGCAGCAACTCGTCGCGCAGCGCATCCTCGGTGATGTCGGTGGCCACGCCGCTCGACCGCTTCGGCCAGGCGACCCACACCGTGCCGTCGGGGGCCACAGCCTTGGTGAGCCCCGGCCACGCCCGGCGCAGCTCGCGGCGGACGGTGAAGAACCCGATCGCCACGTCGAGCGGTGCCCGCACCCTGGTCAGCCACGTCGCCCCGGCCGGCAGTGGGCCGAGGGTCACCGTGAAGTCCGGGGGGTATGACTTCACGGCGAACCTCGTGCCCTCGCCGATGCCCAACTTCTTGGGCAACGGCGACCCTGAGTAACCGGCCACGGCGCAGCTCCATTCCCTGATCCCGGCGTTCGTCGGCGCCGGTCATCCGTCACTCGGTGGCGATGGCCTGGAGCACGTTCATGTTCGAGGCCTTGTACGAGGGGTACAGCGCGGCCACGAACCCGGCCACGACGGCCCCGACCAGGATGGCGATCGTCACGAGCGGTGAGAACGCCAGCCGGTCGATGACGGTGTCGGGCACAGCCAGCGAGAGCACGATGCCGATCAGGGACCCGACGACGATCCCGATGACGGCACCGAACGTCGACACGATGATCGCCTCCCATCGGACGGCGCGCCGGGTCTGGCGCTTGTTCATGCCGACGGCGCGCATGAGGCCGATCTCCCTCGTGCGTTCGAAGACGCCGAGCGCCAGGGTGATCGAGATGCCGAGCACGGCGATGACGATGGCGAACGCCAACAGCACCGTGATGATCAGGAGCAGCTGGTTGATCTGGTCCTCCTGGCTCTGGCGGAACTCGGCGTTCGTCTGCACCTTGGCCTGGGGGAACGGCGCCATGGCCGCCTTCACTGCGGTGTCGCCGGCTTCCGGCGTGACGCCCTCGGCGAGCTTGCCCACGACGAGGAAGTCCCGAGACGAGGTCTGGGGGAGCGCCTGCTGCAGCGTGTCGAGCGAGATCAGCCAGTTGCCGGCCAGCGTGGCGTCGTCGTAGATGCCGGCGACGGGCAGCGTGAGCTGGGTGCCGTTCTGGAACGTCAGGTCGACGGTGTCGCCGACGGCCAGGTCGAGGTCCTCGGCCGGGTCGGACTGCACCATGATCCCGCCGTCGGCCATGCCCTGGAACGAGCCGGCGGTGAGGCCGATGTCGAGGAGCTGCTCGAACGCCAGGGGGTCGACGGCGCCGAGCGCCTTCTGGTCTCCGTCCACGAGGGCGACGGCGCCGCGGACCGCGGTGACGGCCGACAGCTCGGGGACCGCTTCCAGGGCCTGGGCCACGGTCGGCGGCAGTCCCTGGAACGACTCGTCGGTGACGATGAAGTCGGCCTTCAGCGAGTTCGCCAGGACGTCGTTGAACGTCGCCCGCAACGACGAGGCGAACACCGCGGCCGCGCTGACGAGGGCGACGCCGATCATCAGGGCGGCGGCCGTCGCCGACGTGCGGCGCGGCGCCCGCCCGGCGTTCTCGCGGGCGAGCACTCCCGGCGTCTTGAAGACCTTGGCGACGGGCCAGCCGAGCAGCTTGGTGACCGGACGGGCGATCGTCGACGACACGCTGGCCACGCCGAGGAACAGCAGCAGCCCGCCGCCCGCCGCGAACGCGATCAGCCCGATGGTTCCCCCCGGCTGCAGGAAGAGCCCGATGACGAACGCCGCGGCACCGACCAGGGCGACGATCACGCCACCCACGAGCCGCTTCGTGCTCAACGCCTCGAAGCCGAGCTCGGGCCGCATCGCCGCGACCGGGGGGATCCGGGCCGCCCGGAGCGCCGGGATGATGACCGACAGCAGCGTGATGCCGACGCCGACGACGTAGGCGATGACGACGGTCAGCGGCTTGAGCACGGTCCCCGTGTCCGGGAACCCGGCCCCGGCCGCGTTGAACGCACTGATCAGCCCGCGGGCGACGAGCACCCCACCGCCGATGCCGAGGGTCGTGGCGACGAGCGACATCACCAGCGCCTCGGTGAAGATCATCATCCGGACCTGCCCGCCCGACGCGCCCACGGCCCGCATCAGCGCCAGCTCCCGGAGGCGTTGCCCGATCGTGATCTGGAACACGTTGTTGATCAGGAACGCGCTGACGAACGCCGTGATGAACGCGAAGATCAACAGGCCGATGCCGAACGCGCTGATGATCGAGTTCAGCCCCTCCTTGTTCTCGTCGATGATGACGTCGCGGGTCACCACCTCGGTGCCGTCGGGGAGGATCTGCTTGATGCGCTGCGTCACCGTGGCGGGGTCGACGCCGTCGGCGACCTGGATGTCGACGCCGTCGAACACGTCCGGCGCACCCATCGCCGTTTGGGCCGTCTCGACGTCCCATGCAGCCAGCGTGGCGCCGGCGAAGCCGTCGCTGTCTCCGAGTCCGACGAGCGCGGTGATCGTGTACGTGCCGCTGCCGGCGTCGGTGAGCACCTGGATCGAGTCGCCGACCGCCAGGTCCTCCCGGTCGGCCGTCGCCTTGTCGATGGCGACCTGGTCGGGACCGGACGGCGGGGAACCCTCGCCCTTGATGACGAGCCCGGACAGGTCCTGGTTGCCGGTCCACGCCACGCCGAGCGTCGGCGCGCCCTGCGTCTTGATCGCTTCGCCGTCGGGGCCGACGAGCTGGGCATAGCGGCTGAGCACCGGCTCGATCGCGGCCACGCCGTCGACGTCGGCGATCTGGTCGGCGAGCGACTCGGGGATCGGGTCGCGCTGCACGTTGACGTCGTTCTCGCCGAAGGCCACCGTCGAGCGGACGCGCAGGTCGACGTTCTGGCTGATCTGCGTGAACAGGTCGTCGAACGTCTTGCGGAGGCTGTCGGCGAGCACGAACGACCCGACGACGAACGAGACGCCGACGAGGATGGCGATCGAGATGGCGATGAGGCGTCCGATGCGGGCCCGGATGCTCTTGCGGGCGACGAGCGCCGTCGACTTGAAGCTCATGTCACTCGCCGAACCGCTTCATGCGGTCGAGCACCGCTTCGCCGGACGGATCGCCCATCTCGTCGACGACCCGGCCGTCGTTGAGGAAGATCACGCGGTCGGCGTAGGACGCCGCGTTCGGATCGTGGGTGACCATGACGATGGTCTGGCCGTACTCGCGCACCGCCCGGCGCATGAAGTCGAGGATCTCGGCGCCCGTCTTCGAGTCGAGGTTGCCGGTCGGCTCGTCGGCGAAGATGATGTCCGGCCGCCCCGCCATCGCCCGGGCGACGGCGACGCGCTGCTGCTGCCCACCGGACAACTCGCTCGGGCGATGCTTGAGGCGGTCCTTCAGCCCGACGGTCGTGACGACCTCGTCGATCCACGCCGGGTCGCCCGACTCGCCCCCGAGCATCAGCGGCAGCATGATGTTCTCGCGGGCCGTCAGCGTCGGGATCAGGTTGTAGGCCTGGAAGATGAACCCGACCTTCGTGCGGCGCAGCTCGGTCAGCTGCTTGTCGTTGAGCGACGCCAGGTACGTCTCGCCGATGTAGACGGCGCCCGACGAGAGCGTGTCGAGCCCGGCGAGGCAGTGCATGAGCGTGCTCTTGCCGGAACCGGACGGGCCCATGATCGCCGTGAACTTGCCGGCCTGGAACGCGACGGTGACCCCGTCGAGGGCGACGACCTGGCTGTCGCCGATGCCGTAGACCTTCATGGCGTCGACGGAGCCGGCGGCGGCGCGGGGCGCGGGCGCGCTGGAGATGACGGTGGCGGACTCGGTCATGGTGTCCGTTGTAGTCGCCAGGTGTCACCGTGGGCGTCAGCCTTTGGGTGGATGCCCGTCCGTCGGCAGCGGGATGCGAGTCGCCACGTCGGGCGATCGAGGCGCGCAGGGTCTCGATCTCGGGACCCCGGCGCGCCCAGATATCGGGGCGGGCGGCCGGACTCGTCAGCGGGCGGCGCCCGGCTCGACGAGGCCAGACTCGTAGGCGGCCACGACCGCTTGGACGCGGTCGCGGGCCTGGAGCTTCGTCAGCACGCGACCGACGTGCGTCTTGACGGTCGCCTCGCCGAGGTACAGCTCGGCGGCGATCTCGCCGTTCGACAGGCCTCTGGCCATCAGGCGCAGCACGTCGACCTCACGCTCCGTGAGGCGGTCGAGCCCGGGAACGGACGATGCATCGGGTGCCGGGCGGCGGGCGACCTCCTCGATCAGCAGCCTCGTCACTCGGGGGGCGAGCAGCGCGTCACCCCGCGCGATGACGTCCACGGCGGACACGAGGTGCTCCGCCGGCGCGTCCTTCAGCATGAAGCCGCTCGCCCCCGCCCGCAGTGCGGCGTACACGTAGTCCTCGAGGTCGAACGTCGTCAGCATCAGCACGTACGGCGCGCCGTCGCGCTCACGCATCCGGGCGCACGCCTCGATGCCGTCCATCCGCGGCATCCGCACGTCCATCAGCACGACGTCGGGAGCGGCCCGCCCGACGACGTCGAGGGCCTCGCGCCCGTCGGCCGCCTCGCCGACGACGCTGAGGTGAGGTTCTGCTTCGAGGATCATCCGCAGTCCCTGGCGGACCATTGCCTGGTCGTCGACCAGCATCACCCGAGTCACGTCTCGACCCGGGCCGCAACGGTCCCGGCGGCCGAGGTGAGCGGGATCGTCGGCGGCGCCAACGGGAAGCGGGCGCTGACCCGCCAGCCCCCTCCCGGCCGGGGGCCGGCCTGGAACGTGCCGCCGGCCGATGCCACCCGCTCGTGCATGCCGAGCAGGCCGTAGCCGTCCGACGACCGCGGCGCGGACGCACCCCGTCCGTCGTCGTCGACCTGCACGTCGACGCCCCAGGCCGTGCACGCGACGCGCACGTCGATGGTCGCCGCCGGCCCGGCGTGGCGGTTGGCGTTCGTGATCGCCTCCTGCACGACGCGGTACACCGACACGCCGGTGCCGGCGGGCACGGCGTCGACGACGCCGGTGACCGCCAGCCGCACGACGAGCCCGGCCGTGGCGTCGACGAGCGCCGGAAGGTCGGTGACGGTCGGCAGCGGCCGGGCGACGACGCCGGCGACACCGTTCCCACCGCCCGACGGGGACGGCCCGGCGTCGGCATCGCGCAGGACGCCGAGCACCTGGCGCAGCTCGTCCATCGTCTGGCGGCCGGTGCGCTCGATGTTGGCCAGCAGGTCCTCGGCGGCCGCAGGGCGGGTCGCCACGCTGCGTCGGGCCGCCGTCGCCTGGATCACCATGACGCTGACGGAGTGGGCGACGATGTCGTGCAGCTCCCGGGCGATGCGGGCCCGTTCCTCGGTGACGCGCTCACGGGCCAGGATCTCACGCTCCCGCTCGGCCCGCTCGGCCCGGTCGGCGAGGCTCTCGACGTGCTGGCGGCGCCGCCGCAGGTTGTCACCGAGCACGTACGCGGCGGTCAGGGTGCAGATGGACGCGATCGCGTCGACGATCGTGATCTCGCCGTGGTACAGGCCGACGATCATGAGGACGAGCACGGGCGTGGCGATCGCGACGATGGCGCGGGCGCAGCGCGGGCCCTCGGTGTGGGCGCCCACCGAGTACACGCACACGAGCACACCGAGCCACGTCGAGCCCACGATGTCGAGCGTCTCGGCGAGCAGCTGCCCGGCGACGGCCAGGGTGAGCGCGAGGATCGGCCGGACCCGGCGGATCGTGACCGGCACCGTGCCGGCGACGACGACGATCGGCGTCCACCACGTCGCAGCCCGGGGGACGTCGTCGCTGTCGAACTCGGGAGACGTCGCGTGGACGACCAGCGCAAGCACCGTGAGCAGGACGGCGAGCATGCCGTCGGCGGCCAGCGGGTGGGCCCGGATCCACTCGATCGGCCGGCGCCGCACGATCCCCCGCCCGTGCGCACGGACCTCGAGACCGACGGTCGCCATCACCTCGACGCTACCCACGGTGCGGTGTCCCGTCGTCCGCCCGCGGACCGATGACGATCCGCCCCGGGGGTGAGGAACCAGGGCCGGTGGTCGACCAGTGCCGGCCGTAGCATCGTCCCATGGGGACGGTGGCGTGCGTGGTGTGCGCTCATGCTCTGACGCCGGGGGCGCGGTTCTGCTCGTCATGTGGGCACCCTGTCGCGGGGTCCGACGCGCTCGAGGAGCGACGCGTCGTCACTGTTCTCTTCGCCGACCTCGTGGGCTACACGGCGCTCGCCGAGCACCTCGACCCGGAGATGGCGAAGCGGCTGGTGGAGGCGTGCTTCGAGCGGCTGGTGCCCGACATCGAGCTGTTCGGTGGACGCGTCGACAAGTTGCTCGGGGATGCCATCGTCGCCCTCTTCGGCGCCCCGGTCGCCCACGAGGACGACGCCGAGCGTGCCGTCCGGGCCGCGCTGAGCATGCAGCGTGCCGTGCGCCGGGTGCTCGACGACGAACGCGGTGGCGGCGCCCCTCTCGGCCTGCGCGTCGGCCTCAACACCGGCGAGGTCGTCGCGGGCATCCAGGCCTCCATCGAATACACCGTCATCGGCGACACCGTGAACACCGCCGCCCGGCTGGCCGACGCGGCCGCCGTCGGCGCGGTCTACGCCGGCCTGCAGACCGGTGGGGCCACCCGCCACGTCGCCTCCTGGCGTCAGCTGCGCCCGCTGCGGCTCAAGGGCAAGCGGGAGCCGGTGCCCGCCTTCGAGCTGCTCGGTCTGCACGACGCCCCCGGGACCAGATCGGGTCTCGGCGACGAGGCGCCCTTCGTGGGGCGCGAGACCGAGCTGGGCCGGCTCGCCGGGCGGCTGGCCGAGGCGATCGATTCCGGTACGCCGCGGGTGCTCGTGCTGACCGCCGAGGCCGGCATCGGCAAGACCCGCTTCGCGGGTGAGGTGAAACGTTTCGCGGCCGGTTACGACGTCGGGGCCGGCCGGTTCGCGGCGCACACCGGCGCCCGGGTGCTGCGGGTGCGTTGTGCCGCCTTCGGCGAGCGCCGGCGCTACGCACCGCTGGCCGACCTGGTCCGCAAGGCCGCCGGCCTGCCCAAAGACGTGGTCTCGACGATCACCCGGCCGGTGGTCGAGGAGCGGCTGCGCAAGCTGGTGACCCGGCTCGGGCGCGACGGCGAGACCACCGACGGCATCGACATCGACCGGCTGCTGGCCCTGCTCGGCTACGGCGAGGCCCCGGCCGCGGCGGTCGGCCCCGGCTCGGTGTCCGACTGGCCGCAGGGCAGCAAACGGGTCGACGGCGAGGCCATCTCGGCCGCTGTCGCCGACCTGCTCAACGCCCTGGCCCGCGAGGCACCGCTGGTGGTGATCGTCGACGACCTGCACGACGCCACCGCGTCCACGGTCGACGCGCTGGGCCGCACGCTGTCGACGCTCGACGGCCCGGCGGTGGTGCTGCTGCTCGGCCGGCCCGAGCTGGTGCGCACCGCCGGCGCGCTGACCCGGCTGGCCGACGCCGAGGTGCACTCGCTGCCCCCGCTGCGCGGCGCCGACGCGGCCCGGCTGCTCACCTCCTATCTCAACGGCGGCAAGCTCGGGCAGTCCGACACCGACCGGCTGCTCGCCACCGCTCAGGGCAATCCGTTCTATCTGGCCGAGATGGTCACGCTGCTGATGGAGCGCGGCGCGCTCACCCCGG
>JBEVOM010000089.1:0-17190 GCA_040507575.1 Ilumatobacteraceae bacterium | reverse complement strand
GCCGGTGGTGGGGCCGGGGCGGCCCCCGCGGCCGTGGCCTACGTCGCCGGGATGACCGACCGCTACGCCTGCCGCCAAGCCGTCTCCCTGCTCGGCTGGGATCCCGCCAAGCTCCCGCAGGGCGTCACCTGAGCCGGGAGCGCCGCTCTTGGTCCGGATGTTGGTCGCACGTGTGACCAACATCCGGACCACAACGCAGTCAGCGGACGTGGAAGCCGACGAGAGCGGTCAGGTCGGCGGGGGGCTGGTCGACGTCGACGTCGACGCCGGTGACGGCGGCGCGTGGTGGGCCCATCCGGCACCAGGCAACCATCTCGGCGACGGCCGGCTCGGGGCCCTCGAAGACGGCCTCGACCGTGCCGTCCATGCGGTTGCGGACCCAGCCGGCGACGTCACGGGCGATCGCCTCGCGACGGCACGACTCCCGGAACCAGACCCCCTGTACCCGTCCGCTCACGACGACGTGAGCACGCACCCGGCGATCAGGCCGGGATGACGTCGACGACCTTGCGGCCCTTGCGCTCGCCGAACGAGACGCTGCCGTCGACGAGCGAGAACAGCGTGTCGTCACCACCGATGCCGACGTTCTTGCCGGGGTGGAACTTGGTGCCGCGCTGGCGCACGATGATCGTGCCGGCGTGCACCGCGGAGCCGCCGAACACCTTCACACCGAGGCGCTGGGCGTTGGAGTCCCGACCGTTGCGGGTGGACCCGCCACCCTTCGTCTTCGACATGGCAACCCCTACTTCGTGGCGATCTTGGTGATCTCGACGACGGTGTACGGCTGGCGGTGACCCCAACGCTTGCGCTGGTTGGTGCGCCGCTTGTAGGTGAACCCGTTGATCTTCGGGCCCTTGGCCAGACCGATGACCTTGGCGGTCACGGTCACCCCGTCGAGCTGGTCGGGCGTCGCCAGCACGGTGTCACCGTCGACGACCATCTTGGCGGCGAGGGTGATCTCGTCGCCCTCGGCGGCGTCGAGGAGGTCGACCTGGACCTTCTGGCCCTCGGCCACGCGGAGCTGGTTCGAGCCAGCGGTGATCACTGCGTACATAGCGATCGGAAACGTTACCGGCCGCGGCGGGTGGAACCACCGGGGCCGGGTCGGACGCTGGCGAACGTCGAGCGTCATCGCGCCAGACCCCACGACCGGACCGTGGGCCAGCGGGGATCAGTCGAGGAGGGCGTGGTCGACGATGACCCCGCGGCCTTCGCACTCCGGGCAGATCTCGGAGAACTCCGTGAGCAACCCCTCGCCGATCCGCTTGCGGGTCATCTCGACGAGTCCGAGGTCGGAGATGTCGAAGACCTGCGACCTCGTCTTGTCGCGCGACAGCGCGTCACGGAACCGCTCGACCACGGTGGCCCGGTTGGCTCGGTGCTCCATGTCGATGAAGTCGATGACGATGATCCCGCCGATGTCGCGCAGCCGCAGCTGCTTGGCGATCTCGTCCGCCGCCTCCATGTTGTTGTGGAAGACGGTCTCCTCGAGGCTCGACGTCCCGACGTTCTTGCCGGTGTTGACGTCGATCACCGTGAGCGCCTCGGTGTGCTCGATGATCAGCGACCCGCCCGACGGCAGCCACACCTTGCGGTCGAGTGCCTTGTGGACCTGCTCGTGGACGTGGTGGTGCTCGAAGAGGCTGAGGCCCTCGGCCTGGGGGTCGTAGTACTCGACGCGGTCGGCCAGCTCGGGGTTGAACGCGCCGATGTAGGCCCGCACGTCCTCGAACAGGCGTTGGTCGTCGATGACCACACCGCGGTAGTCGGCGTTGAACTCCTCACGGATCACCCGCACGGCGAGCTCGGGCTCCCGGTAGAGGAGCGTCGGTTGCCGGGCCGTCTTGGCCTGGGCCTCGATCCCCTGCCACTCGTCCAGGAGGAGCGTCATGTCGGCGCGCAGCTCGTCCTCGGTGGCGTGCTCGGCCGCGGTGCGCACGATCAGCCCGTGCTGGGCGGGCTTGACCCGGTCGAGGATGCCGCGCAGGCGCTTGCGGACGTCGTCGGGCAACCGCTTGGAGATCCCGTACGTCTTGGAGTTCGGGATCAGCACGACGAAGCGTCCCGGCAGCGACACCTCCTGGGTGAGCCGCGCGCCCTTCGCGCCGATCGGGTTCTTGGTGACCTGGCACACGATCAGCTGGCGGGCCCGCAGGATGTCCTCGATGCGGGCGCCGTCGCCGCGCTCCTCGATGTCCTCGGCGTCGTACTGCACGTCACCGCGGTAGAGCACGGCGTTCTTCGGCGTGGCGATGTCGACGAAGGCCGCCTCCATGCCGGGCAGCACGTTCTGGACCCGCCCGACGTAGATGTTGCCGTGGATCTGGCTGATGTCGTCGGCCGGTCGGCTGACGTAGTGCTCGATCAGGCTGCGGCCCTCGAGCACGGCCACCTGCGCCATGTTGTCGCGGACCTGGACGCACATGAGGTAACGACCCACCGGTCGACCGTTGCGCTCGCGGCCCTTGCGCTGCTCGACGAGCAGTTCCCCGGCATCCACTCCCGCCCGCCCCTTCTGGGCGCGCGGGGTCCGCTTGCGCCGGGCCTCACCGCCCTCGCCGCGCGGCGTCGCGTCGCCCTTGCCGGCGCCCCCGTCGCCCTTGTTGGAGCGGCCGCGACCGCGACGACCGCCCGCCGGTGCCGGCGCCGGCTCCGACTCGGCGGCCGGCTGGGTGTTGGCGATCGGCGGGGCGGGACGCGTGTCGCCGATCTGCGGTTTGCGCACGAGGGCCCGCGCGGCTGCCTCCACGGAGGCCCGGCCTTCGCGGAGCGGTTCGGGCAGTTCCGGCCGGGCGGCGGCCGCGTTGCGACGCGGCGCGGGCCCGGCGGCACCGTTGCCGACCTCCTCGGGCGTCAGATCGCTCCCCGGGTCGGCGGCGTCGTCACCGTCGGGTGCTGATCCATCGGGTCGACGACGGCGCTGGCCACCACGCGACCCACGCCGGCGCTTGCGGGCGACAGCGTCACCGTTGGCGTCGACTGTCGGGGTCTCGCCCACCTGGCCGTTCGTGTCGGGCGCCGCCGAGGCGCCGTCCTCGGTCGTCGGGTCAACCCGGTCCGTCGGCACGTCGGGCGCCGCGTCGTTGTCGTGCATCATCTTCCCTTCTCGGGCGCCCCCACGGGGCGCCGGCGCGGTGGCCGGCGGCGGCGGTGCGCATCGTGCGCACCGCGTGTCGCGCCGGTCCCAGCCGTGCTCGACCGTCTGTCACGACCTGCACCGTCCTCGATCGGTCGGCGCAGCGCCGTTGTCGAACAGGATCGGTCCACACACCGAACGTGCGGTCATGACCCTCTGAGCCTAGCCCCAGCCGTGACCCACCAGCCCGGACCCCGCTCGGTGCCTCGTGGGAGGCGCTCAGCGCATCCGGCGCATGTGGACGCTCTGGACGACGCCGAGCAGCGCGAACCACGTGATGAGGCTCGATCCGCCGTACGAGATGAACGGCATCGGGAGGCCGGTCACCGGCATGATCTTGATGGTCATGCCGATGTTCTGGAACACCTGCCAGAGCAGCATCGTGAAGATGCCGGCGCACAGGTAGGTGCCGAGGAGGTCGCGCGACAGGTGCGCGATGCGCCAGATCCGCACCAGGATCACGACGAACAGCAACAGCAGTGCGGCGCACCCGACGAGACCGAACTGCTCGCCGACGGCGGCGAACGGGAAGTCGGCCCAGATCACCGGGATGTCGCGCCCGTTGGTCAACGGCCCCTGCAGCCACCCCTTGCCGAAGATGCCACCCGTCCCGACGGCGCGGACGGCGTTGGTGACCTGGTACACCTCCTTCTCGAGGTCGGGGTTGTTCTCGTCGAAGAACACCCGCACCCGGGCCAGCTGGTACGGGTTGACGAGCCGTCCGATGAACGCCGCCCCGAGCGTCAGCGCCGAGAGCACGCTGATCGACAGGATGTAGCGGGCCTTGGCCCCGGCGACGAGCAGGACGCCCATCGCCATCGCGATCAGCACCGTCGCCGAGCCGAGGTCAGGCTGGGCGACGATCAGCACCATCGGCAGGCCGACGATCATCAGGCCCCCGAGGAAACGGGCGTAGCTGACCTCGTCGCCGCGCTCCTCGCTCAAGTACGCGCAGAGCGCGATCAACGTCGTGAACTTCGCCAGCTCCGCCGGCTGCACCTGGATCGGGCCGACCTCGAACGCCAGCACCGTGCCGGCCGCGGCGAGGCTGTAGGCCGCGAGCGCGAACAGCACGACGACCGTTGCCACGTACAGGGCCCGTGCGTGCTGCTTGAACCACTCGTAGTCGATCGCCATCACGACGAACATGACGACAGCTGCGGCGATGGCGAAGATGACCTGGCGGGTGACGAACGTGTACGGGTCCGCGGTGCGCACGCGGGTCGCCGAGAACACGACGAAGCATCCTGCGACGGTCAACGCGGCCTGGGCCAGGAACAGCACCCAGTCGATGTTGCGGCTGGGATCAGCCGGGCTCGAGCGGATGTTGCCGAGCCCGGAGTTCGGCTTGCGCTGCAGCATCGACAGGCCCATTCTCAGTCCTGCGGTCGGATCGTGCCGGCGTTCGTGCTGGCCATGCACTCGGTGCCGACGTTCGGCAGCGACTCGGCCGGGACCTCACTGGTCGTGTCGAGTGGCTCGGACACGACGACCGGGTCGAGCGGCGTGATCCCGGACAGGGCGAGGAACATGCACTTCACGACCGGTGCCGCGCCGGTCGAGCCGAAGCCCGACTTCTCGAGGTACGACACGACGGTGTACGGCTGCTCCGGGTCCTCGCTGTATGCGGCGAACGCCGACGAGTCGTTCCACGGGTAGTTGCCGCGGCCCTGGGCCGTGCCCGTCTTGCCGGCGACCGGGATGGCGCCCGCCGGGTAGTCGGCGAACAGCTCCTCGGCCGTCGTCGAGTGGTCGTTCGTGCCCGGTCCCAGGATGTTGCGGCGCAGCCCGGCATCGATCGGATCGCGCAGTTCGGGGCTCATCGGGATGTCGCGGGTGATCGGGGCGATCGACTGCACCAGCGTGGCCTGGGTGAGATCGGCGAAGCCGGGGAGTCCGTCGGGCGTCTCGGGGGCGTAGATGGCCTGCACAACGCGCGGGGTCATCACGTGGCCACCGTTGGCGAGCGCGCTGTAGCCGACGGCCAGCTGCAACGGCGTCGCCGCCATCAGGCCCTGACCGATCGCCATCTGCAGCAGGTCGCCCGGCTGCAGGTTCTTCGTCTCGCCCTGGGCGAGGACGCTGTCCTCGACGAGCTGCGCCTTCAGCTCGTCGGTCGGCACGCGGCCGTCGAACTCGAACGGCAGGTCGATGCCGGTGTCGGCGCCGAACCCGAACAGCCGCACGTTGTCCTGCAGCTGGGTGCCGGGCGTGTTGTAGAACTCCTCGCCCAACTTGTAGAAGAACGTGTCGCTCGACACGGCGAGCGCGGTCGTCACGTTGACCGTGCCGTACCGGCACGGCTCACCCGGCGGGTTCGGGCACGTCGAGTTCCGGAACACGCAGCGCACGCCTTGCGCGCACACGTCGTCGGCGATCGACGTCAGCTTGTACGTGCCCTGGTCGTTGTAGGTCGTGTTCGGGCCGAGGCGTCCCGTGGCCAGTGCGGCGTAGGCGGTGAACGGCTTGAACGACGAGCCCATGTTGTACTGGCCCTGGATCGCGCGGTTGGTCAGCGCCGACAGGTCGGGGTCGAGCTCCTCCCCGTTCGGGCCCTGGCGCGGGAAGATCTGGTCGAACTTGGCGCTGCCCACGCCGGAGTCGAACCAGCGGTTGTCGAACGTCGGGTAGCTGGCCATCGCCGAGATCTGACCGGTCTGGTTGTTCATCACGATCACCGAGCCGGCCGGCGCCTTGTACGGCACCCTCTGGCCGACGGCCTTGGTCGGGTCGAGCGGGCCGCGGGTCCCGTCGGGCTTCTCGACCTCCGGGTTGGGCACCGCGAACCCGGGCAATCGCTTCAACCGCAGCTGGGTCTGCAGCAACCGCTCCGCGTACTGCTGCAGGTCGAGGTCGATGGAGAGCTGGACGTCCATGCCGTTGACGGGCGCCTCGAAGCTGATCTCGCGCACGATGCGGTTGTTGGCATCGACCTCGTAGACGGCCTGACCCCACTTGCCGTGCAGCGTCTCCTCCATGCTCAGCTCGACGCCACTGCGACCGACCTTCTCGCCCTCGACCGACGTGTCGTAGCCGAGGTCCTGGTAGTGCTGCTGGTCCTCGGCGGTGATCGCGCCCATGTACCCGACGACGTGGCTGGCCAACGGTGCGTACGGGTACACGCGCCGCCACCCCTCGACGATGGACACACCCGGGAAGTCCTCGCCGCGCTCGCCGATCGCGATGGCGACGTCCTCGCTGACCCCCTCCTTCAACGGGAGCGGCAGGTAGCGGCTGTAGACGCCGGCGTCGTACCGGGCCTCCATCTCATCGACCGGCACCTCGAGCCATCCCGAGAGCCGGGTGAACAGCTCGGCGCGGTCGGTGTCCCGGCTGATCACGTCCCAGTCGACGGCGGCGGTCAGCACCCGCTCGTTGCCGGCGACGATGCGCCCGTCGGCGTCGAAGATCCGCCCCCGCTCGGGCACCAGCGGCACGACCTTCGTCTTGCGGGCGTCGACCGTCTGCTGCAACGAGTCGGCCTGCACGGTCTGGAGGAACCACAGTCGCACGCCGACCACACCGAAGAGGAGTGCGGCCACGAGAGCGAGGACGCCCAGGCGGGCGGCGCGCTTGTCAGCAGCCATCGGTCAAGTCTGGCGTCGAGGACGGGCGCGCCGCGCGCGCGGGTCGATCATTCACTGACGGGTGGGGCCTTCCACTCGGGCCGCTTGATGCGCATGCACCACCGGCCGACAGGTACCAGGACCGGGCTCAGCACCATCGCACCGGCGGCGACCACCCCGATGGCCAGCCCGAAGCGGGGGTCGAACGGGTGCGACTCACCGATGAAGGCGCGCACCACCGGGATGGCCAGCTCACCGACGGCGGCGCCGAGCCCGGTGAACAGCGCGGCCAGCCACCACTGCGGGTCGATGGTGATCGACTGCACGTACCCGGCCACGAAGCCCCCGAGGCCCATCGAGATCGACGACGACCCGAGGGGCGTGCCGACCGCGAGGTCGTACATGAGCCCGAGGACGAACCCGGCGAGTGCGCCCTTCTGCGGGCCGCCGGCCGCTCCGGCCGCCGCGGCCAGGGCCAGCATCACCTGGAGCGCGACCCCGGCTGGGCGGAGGTCGGCGAACAAGGTGAGCTGCAAGCTGAGCACGATGATGCCGACCAGGAACAACCGCAGGAGCGGGCCCTGCACGAGTGACGCGAACATCAGCCGCCCGCCTGCGTGCCGATCGGCCCCGGCGTCTCGGACTCCGGCTTGTAGAGCACGACGCGCACGAAGTGCAGCCGGCTGAGGTCGGCGAGCTGCTCGACCTCCAGCAGCGGGCCGTCGGCGGACGACCGGTAGATCACGTTCGTGACGACCCCGATCGGGATGTCGGGCGGCGCCAGCCCATCGGTGCCACCGGACGTCAGCACGATGTCACCCTCGTTGAACCGCCCGCCGAGCGCAGGAGCGTCGGCCAGGAAGTCGACCTGCGGGAGGTGCCCGCCGCCCTGGCCGCGAAGCCGCCCGGTGTCGCGACGGTTCGATCCGTCGATCGTCGTCGTCGGCGCGACCGTCGTCGTCGTGTCACCTGGCGGCGTGTCGGTCGGGAGCGTGACCTCGGGGATCGACGTGCTCGGCGGCTCGGTGCCGGGCACCGAGACCTCAGGCACCGATCCGTCGACCGGGGGCGCGCTGCCCAGCGCGACCGGGACATCGCTCCCGACCGGCGCGACCGTCGTCGTCGTCTCGGGTGGTGTGCCCGGCACGACCTTCACCCCGACCTGGTAGCGGTCGTCGGTGAGCAACATGACGTAGGCGCGGTCGGGCAGCACGGGTGTCGTCACCTTGCCGACGAGGCCGGCTCCGACCGTCACGGCCAGGCCGGGGACGATGTTGTCGTTGGACCCCTTGTTGATCTCGATGATCTGGTCGAGGTTGCTCGGGCTCTCGCCGACGACCATCGCCACGACGGTCGGGTAGTCGCCGAGCGACGCGAGGTCGTTGAGGGCCAGCAGCTCCTGGTAGTCCTGGATCGCCGCCTGCGCCGCGACCTGGTCACCGCGCTGGGCGTCGAGCTGGTCGCGCAGCTGCTGGTTCTCCTCCTCGACCTGCTCGTAGTCGGTGATGCCGCGCCAGGCGTTGCGGGCCGGCTTCGTCACCACGTCGGCGGCCGTCTCGAACGGGTCCATCAGCCTGGAGAACCCACCCCGCGCCGCGTCGAAGATGCTGTTGCCGCGCAGGTCGAGCGTCAGCAGGAGCACGGACGTCAGCAGCAGCAGTACGATCGCCCGGCGACGACCCGGGGTGTAGAGGGGCATGGTGGGGGCGCGTCAGCAGGTCACGAGTCGCCACCGAGCGACATCAACCCGCGCATCGCATCGATGTTCTCGAGCGCGCGGCCCGATCCGATGACGACGCTGTAGAGCGGCTCGTGCGCGACCCGGATCGGCATCCCGGTCTCGTGGGCCAGCCGCTCGTCGAGCCCGCCGAGCAGTGCGCCGCCGCCGGTGATCGTGATGCCGTCCTCCATGATGTCGGCGGCGAGCTCGGGGGGCGTCTTGTCGAGGGTGGTCTTGACGGCGTCGACGATGGCCGCCACAGGTTCGGCCAGCGCTTCGCGCACGTGCTCGGTGGTGAGCTGGATGGTGCGGGGCAGGCCGCTGATGAGGTCGCGACCGCGGATGTCGGCGGTCAGCTCCTCCTCCATCGGCCAGGCGGACCCCATCTGGATCTTGATCTCCTCGGCGGTGCGTTCACCGATCGCGAGGGAGAACTCCTTCTTGACGTACTGCAGCACGGCGTCGTCGAGCTCGTCGCCGGCGACGCGCACGGACTGCGCGGTGACGATGCCGCCGAGGGAGATCACCGCGACCTCGGTCGTGCCGCCGCCGATGTCGACGATCATGTTCCCCGACGGCTCGTGCACCGGGAGGTCGGCACCGATCGCCGCGGCCATCGGCTCCTCGATGATGTGGACCGGCTTGCGGGCACCGGCGTACTCGGCGGCGTCCTGCACGGCGCGCTGCTCGACCCCGGTGATGCCCGAGGGGACGCAGATGACCATCCGGGGCTTGTTCCACTTGCTGGCGTGCACCCGCTGGATGAAGTAGCGCAGCATCTTCTCGCAGACCTCGAAGTCGGCGATGACGCCGTCCTTCAGCGGGCGGATGACCTTGAGGTGGTTGGGGGTGCGACCCATCATCCGCTTGGCCTCGATGCCGACCGAGACCGGCTTGCCGTCGTTGATGTTGATCGCGACGACCGATGGCTCGTCGAGGACGATGCCCTGGCCGCGGACGTAGATGAGGGTGTTGGCCGTGCCGAGGTCGATGGCCAGGTCGCGACCGAGGCTCAGCGGGTTGTTGCGGCGAGCCATCCCGACACTCCTCTCGAGCTGTCCTTGGTTGCGGCCACTGCACGTGACGGACGAATGTTACAGATGGGGGAAGAAGATCGTGATCTCGCGCTCGGCGGAGGAGGCCGAGTCGCTGCCGTGGACGAGGTTCTCGGTGAACAGGATGCCGAGGTCCCCACGGATCGTGCCCGGGGCGGCCTGGCGCGGGTTGGTCGCCCCCATCATGGTCCGAACGACCTCCCAGGTGTCCTCGGGTCCTTCGAGGACCAGCGCGACGACCGGCCCGCGAGCCATGAACGTGACCAGGTCGTCGTAGAAGCCCTTGCCGACGTGCTCCTCGTAGTGCCGGGCCAGGGTCTCCTTGTCCAGCGTGCGGTGGTCGAGGGCGACGATGCCTAGACCCTTGGCCTCGAAGCGGCCGAGGATCTCGCCGACCAGCCCACGCTCGACGGCGTCGGGCTTCAACAGGACGAGGGTGCGATCAGACATGACCCTCGAGGCTACCGCCGTCCCCTGCCCGACCGATCTGGGCGCGATTCCCGCCACCCGCCGATCTGGGCGCGATTCCCGCCACCCGCCGATCTGGGCGCGATTCCCGCCACCCGCCGATCTGGGCGGCAAGCGTGACAACTGTGGTCACGGAGGCCGCCCAGAACGGTCGGCGTTCCCTTTCCGCCGGGTCACGACCCCCAGGGGTGGCATGGGGATCAGCGCGTTCGATGACATCGCCTCCCGCAACCACGGCATCGTCACCCGGCGGGCCGCCGGCACGGCCGGGGTGCCGGCGCGCACCTGGTACCGGTGCATCGAGCGCGGCCTGCTCGAGCCGGTCCACCCGGGCGTCTGTCGGATGTTCGGCTCGGCCAGGACGCCGGAGCAGGCGATCCTCGCCGCGGTGCTCGGCGCCGGCAAGGGTGCACTGGCCTCGCACCGATCGGCGGCCCGGCTCTGGGGCGTCCCGCGACCCGACGGCGACGTGGTCGACATCATCCTGCCCGCACGGAGCCGGCAGGCGAACCTGACGGACGTCGCTGTGCACCGGCCGCGCGACCTCCGCGATCTCACACCCTCCCGGCGAGCCCACATCGCGACCACCAACATCCTGCGCACGCTGTGCGACCTCGGGGCGGTGGACGAGGGCGCGGTACCCGGTGCGGTCGGACATGTCGTCACCACCGGGCTGGCCTCACCCGATGCGTTGCAGGCCGCCATCCGCCGGCACAGCCGACGAGGACGTCCCGGCGTGCCGGCACTGCGCGACGCGTTGGACGAGTGGGTGATCGACGACAAGCCGGTCGACAGCGTCCTCGAACCAGCGATGCGCCGGCTGCTCGCGACCCATGCGCTCCCACCCGCCGACTTCCACCCGACGATCGGCGGCTACGAGGTCGACTTCCTGGTGCGCGACAGCACGATCGTCCTGGAGTGCGACGGGTGGTCGACGCACGGTCTCGATCAGCGCACGTTCGAGCTCGATCGGCACCGCGACGCCGACCTCAGCGCGCTCGGCTACGTGGTGTTGCGCTTCACGTACCGTGACATCACCCGGCGTCAACGGCGCGTGGCTGAGCGCATCCGCACGAACGTGGCGCGGTGGGCCCCGCACCTGCTCGGATCTGGGCGGCCTCCGTGACAGGTGTTGTCACCGTCGCCGCCCAGATCGGTGGATGGCGGGGATCGCGCCCAGAACGGCGGGGGCGGGCGTCACGGCGAGAGCGCGACGAGGGCGGGGCGGGCCTCGCCGGCGACGTACAACGACCCGGCGGCGAGGATGGCGTCCTCGCCGTCGGACATGCGCATCGCGATCTCGCAGGCCTCGCGCACGGTGTCGGCGGCCAGCACCTCGTCGCAGCCGAGCTCGACCGCGGCTTTGGCGACGTCGCGGACGTCGACGCCGCGGGGCGATGGCGCCGTGCAGGCGATGACGACGTCGAACTCGTCGGCCCGCAGCGCCTCCAGCATGGCTGTCGGCTCGCGCAGCGTGCCGACGATCAGGATGCGCCGGCCCTCCGGGTGGAAGTCCTCGAAGAACACCTGGGCGCACGAGTCGGCGCCTGGCGGGTTGTGCGCGCCGTCGACGATCACCAGCGGTTGGTAGCCGATGACCTCGAACCGCCCGGGCATGCTGACCGAGGCGAACCCCTCCTCGACGACCTCCGGCGCCAGCGGGGCGGCGAAGAACGCCTCGGTGACCGTCAGCGCCAAGGACGCGTTGTCGCCCTGGTGGGCACCGTGCAGCGGCACGAAGACATCCGGATAGATCGTCGTCGGGGTGCGGATGTCGACGAGCCGGCCACCGACGGCCAGCGAGTTGCCGGCGGTCTCGAAGTCGACGCCCCGCAGCAGCCGGGTCGCCGCCGGCGGGCGGCTGAGCACGTCGACGAGATCCGGGTCGAGCTCGCCGATGACGGCGGCCGAACCCGGCTTGATGATCCCCGCCTTCTCCGCGGCGACGTCGGCCAGCGTCGGTCCGGCGAGCTCGTTGTGGTCCATGCCGATGTTCGTGATCGCCGCGACCTGGGCGTCCACGATGTTCGTCGCGTCCCACCGGCCGAGCAGCCCGACCTCGATGACGGCGACGTCCACGGCGATGTCGGCGAACCAGCGGAACGCCGCAGCTGTGCACGCCTCGAAGTACGTCGGACGGATGCCGGTCAGTCCCTCCAGGTCGGCGACGGCGGCGATCTGCTCGGCGAGGTCCTCGTCGGAGATCGGAACGGCGTCGTCGGCGAAGCGCTCGTTGATCCGTTCGAGGTGCGGGCTTGTGTACGTCCCCACGTGGAGACCCTGGGCCACGAGCAGCCGGGTGACCATCTGCGCCGTGGAGCCCTTGCCGTTCGTGCCGGTGATGTGGATCACCGGGTACGCGGCGTGCGGGTCCCCCATCGCCTGGGTCAGGCGGGTGATCGGCTCGATCGACGGCGAGGTGATGCGCCCCGTTCGCTCGTAGGAAGCGTGCTCGTCGAGGTAGGCGAGCGCCTCCTGGTAGTCCACCGGGCGGAGGCTACTGCCGCCGTCCGTGGCCGCATCCGGCCGACGGGATCAGCTGGCGGCGCGGCGGGGGCGGGACGCCCGTCCCGCTTCGCGCGGCACGAGGGTCGGGTTGACCTTCTCCCGCACCGTCGGCTCGTCGATGACGACCTTGCCGACATCGGTGCGACCGGGCAGGTCGTACATCGTGTTGAGCAGGACCTCCTCGAGGATCGCCCGCAGCCCGCGGGCCCCGGTTCCCCGCAACAACGCCTGGTCGGCGACGGCCTGCAGGCCATCGCCCGTGAACTCCAGCTCGACGTCCTCGAACTCGAAGACCTTCTGGTACTGGCGCACCAGCGCGTTCTTCGGCTCGGTGAGGATGCGCACCAGCGCATCGCGGTCGAGGCTGCGTACGGCGCCCATGGTCGGGAGCCGGCCGATGAACTCCGGGATCATCCCGTACTTCACGAGGTCCTCCGGGAGCACCCGGGCGAAGAGCTCGCCGGGATCGCGCTCGGACTTGGACTTCACCGTGCCGTGGAACCCGACGCCCTTGTGGCCGATGCGGCTCTCGATGATCTGCTCCAGGCCGGCGAACGCTCCGCCCAGGATGAACAGCACGTTCGTGGTGTCGATCTGGATGAACTCCTGGTGCGGGTGCTTGCGCCCGCCCTGGGGCGGGACCGACGCCTGCGTGCCCTCGAGGATCTTCAGCAAGGCCTGCTGGACGCCCTCGCCGGACACGTCCCGCGTGATCGACGGGTTCTCGCTCTTGCGGGCGATCTTGTCGATCTCGTCGATGTAGATGATCCCGGTCTCGGCTCGCTTGACGTCGAAGTCGGCGGCCTGGATCAGCTTCAGGAGGATGTTCTCGACGTCCTCGCCGACGTAGCCGGCCTCGGTGAGCGCGGTGGCGTCGGCGACGGCGAACGGCACGTTGAGCAGCCGGGCCAGGGTCTGGGCGAGGTGGGTCTTGCCGCAACCGGTCGGGCCGAGCAGGAGGATGTTCGACTTGGCCAGCTCGATCTCGTCGCGGCGGCCGACGCCCATCGACTGCTGGTACTGGATCCGCCGGTAGTGGTTGTAGACGGCGACGGACAGGATCTTCTTGGCCTCTTCCTGGCCGACGACGTAGTCGTCGAGGAACCCGCGGATCTCACGCGGGTTGGGGAGGTGGTCGAAGCTGAGCTCGGCCGTCTCGGTGAGCTCCTCCTCGATGATCTCGTTGCACAGGTCGATGCACTCGTCGCAGATGTACACGCCGGGCCCGGCGATCAGCTTGCGCACCTGCTTCTGGGACTTGCCACAGAACGAGCATTTGAGCAGCTCTCCCGTGTCGCCGAATTTCGCCACTCGTCGTCCCCCTGCCAGTCGGTCCGTCGTCTCGATCGGTCAGCGGATCGCGCCGGAGCGGTCGGCCATCTCGCGAGACTCGATCACGTCGTCGATGATGCCATACGCGAGCGCCTCGTTCGCTTCCATCACGAAGTCCCGGTCCGTATCGGCGTGCACGCGCTCCAGGGGCTGACCCGTGTGCTTCGACAGCAGCTCCTCGAGGAGGTCGCGCATCCGCAGGATCTCGCGAGCGGCGATCTCGAGGTCGGTCACCTGTCCGTAGCCGACCTGTCCGTACGGCTGGTGGAGCAGGATCCGCGAGTGCGGCAGTGCGAGGCGCTTGCCCTTGGAGCCGGCGGCCAACAGGACCGCGGCCGCCGATGCCGCCTGCCCCAGGCAGATCGTGGCGATGTCGTTGCGGATGAACTGCATCGTGTCGTAGATCGCGAACAGCGAGGTGATGTCACCACCGGGGCTGTTGATGTAGATGTTGATGTCCTTGTCCGGGTTCTCGGACTCGAGGTGGATCAGCTGGGCGCAGATCAGGCTGGCGATCTGGTCGTCGATCGGCGTCTGCAAGAAGATGATGTTCTCCTTGAGCAGGCGGCTGTACAGGTCGTACGCCCGCTCACCGCGACTCGTCTGCTCGACGACGTTGGGAACGAGGTAGTTGGAGAAGTTCATGCTGACGTGCTCTCGCTGCTCTCGGAGTGATCGTGGGCGGGGGTGGCGTGTTCGTCGTGATCGTGATCGTCGTCGAGGTGGTTGCCGAGCTCGTCGTGGCGGTGACCGAGGATCAGGTCACGGTCGAGCGTGGCACCCGCCGGGTCGACGAACTCGACGTGGTGGACGAGCCAGTCGAGAGCCTTCGACTTGCGGATCTGGGCGACCAGCTCGGGCACCATGTCGCCGCGCTCGTAGACCTTGCGGACCTGGCTCGGCTTCTGGTCGACCTCCATCGCGATCCGCTGGTACTCGGCATCGAGATCCCCGTCGTCGGCATCCAGCTGCTCGGCGACGGCGACCGCCCGCAGCGCCAGATCGACCTTGACCGCCTGCTCGGAGGCGGACTTCAGCCCTTCGACGAAGGCGTTGGCGTCCTGCCCGGTGACCGAGAACCACTGATCCATGCTGATGCCCTGGGACTGCAGCTGACGCACCGTTCCCTCGACGCGGCGTTGCAGGTCCCCCTGCACGAGCGACTCGGGCGCCTCGATCTCGGTCAGGTTCGTCAGCGCCTCGGTGATCTTCCCGACGAGCTCTTGGCGCGCCTGGTTCAGCTTGCCGTCCGCGATCCGCTCGCGCAGGGCGGTCCGCCAGGCGTCGACGGTCTCGAACTCGCCGAAGTTGTCGGCGACGAACTCGTCGGTCAGCTCCGGCAGCACGAGCTCTTGGACCGCGCCGACGGTGACCACGAAGTCGGCCGCCTCGTCGGTGCCCTTCGGCGTGGACGTGAACGTGAGCTCGTCGCCGGCGGACGCGCCGATCAGCTGCTCGTCGAAGTCGTCGGTGACCCATCCCTGCCCGACCTGGTAGGACCAGTCCTCGGTGTTGAGCCCGGTGACCTCCTCGCCATCGCGCGTCGCCACGAGGTCCACCGTGACGAAGTCGTCGCGAGCGGCCGGCCGGTCGACGTCGGTCAGCTCGCCGTGACGACGCAACTGGGCGGTGACGGCCTCGTCGACCTCAGCGTCGTCGACGTCGGGTGACGGCAGCTCGACGCGCAGTCCGTCGTAGCCGGGCACGACGACCTCGGGGCGCACCTCGCAGGTGGCGTCGAACTCGACCGGGCCCTCGTCGGACCCGCCGGTGATCTCCACCTCGGGCGATGCGATCAGGTCGACGTCGTGCTCGCGGACCGCCTTGGCCAGGTATTGCGGGATGGAGTCACGCAGGGCCTGCTCGCGCGCCGGGCCGATGCCGATGCGGGCTTCGAGCACGCGTCGCGGGGCCTTGCCGGCGCGGAACCCGGGGAGTCTGACCTCACGGGCGATCTTCTTGAACGCCTGGTCGATGTCCTTGTCGAACTCGGCCTCGTCGACGTTGACGGACAACTTGACCTTGTTGCCCTCGAGGGCCTCCAGCGAACTCTTCACAGGGGTCCGAGGGTATCGGGCGGGCGCGGCCGGGCGCGCGCCTGGACGGCCGGGACGGCGGGTCGACCGTCGATTCCGTTCCGATGTCAACCAGGTCAGAATCATGAGGCGCCGCGGACCGCCCACCGGCGGCCACCGGCCCCGCTCGCAGTGGCGCGTTCGTGTTCCTCGGCGGCGGGCTGCGGAGGGCGACGGCGAAGCGGATCGGGCGCCGACGACGACGCCGCTAGCGTCGGTGGCGTGTCCATCCGTTCCTCGCTCAAGCAGCGTCTCGGCGCCTCGGTCGCCGAGCTCGATCGCACCCGGCTGCAGGATCGCTGCCGCGGCCTCGATGTGACGCCGATCGACGAGACCCCGCGCCGGGTCCCCGTGCGCGTCGGCGGAGAGATCAAGCGGGTCATCGTCGCGCCGCGCAACGGCGTGCCGAACCTCGAGGTCGTGGTCAGCGACGGCAGCGGCACCATCACCGCCATCTTCGCCGGCCGCCGCAGGATCCCGGGGCTCGACCACGGTCGCGCGATCGTCCTCGAGGGCGTGTTCGTCGACCTCGGCGACCGGGCCGTCATCTACAACCCGGCCTACACGCTGGTGCCGTAGGACGTTCTCGCGCCAGGCGCGAGTGGAGCGGCTCAGAATCAGGCGGTCGGGGCCACGAGGAGGGCTCGGACGTCGTCCTCGGACTCGTCGGTGACGAGCACGACGACCTCGTCGCCGACCCGCAGGACGGTGTCGCCGCGAGGCACGATCAACCGGTCGGCCCGCAGCACGGCCACGACCGTGGCGTCGCGGGGAACACCGAGGTCGACGATCTCCTTGCCGTCGGCCGGCGACCCCGGGGCGAGGCGGACCTCGGCCAGACGGGCCTTGCCGCCCTCGAACGACAGCAGGCGCACGAACGAGCCGACGCTGACCGCCTCCTCCACGAGGGCGGTGATGAGGTGCGGCGTCGACACGGCGACGTCGACACCCCAGAGGTCGTTGAACATCCACTCGTTCTTCGGGTTGTTGACCCGGGCGACGACGCGGGGCACGCCGAACTCCTGCTTGGCGAGCAACGACACGACGAGGTTGTCCTCGTCGTCACCGGTGACGGCGGCGACGACGTCGGCGTGCTCGACGCCGACGCGGGCCAGTGTCGTCAGCTCACACGCGTCGCCATCGATCCACGTCACGCCCTGCGGCTCGCCGGACCGGGCCGCTTGGGCGATCACCGACTTGTCGTTGTCGAGGATGGTGACGTCGTGTCCGGCCCCATGGAGCTGCTCGGCGATGAACCGTCCGACGCTGCCGCCCCCGGCGATGACCACGCGCACCTCAGTGTCCCTTCTTGGCCGGCTGGGCCAGGGCG
>JBEVOM010000027.1:0-10399 GCA_040507575.1 Ilumatobacteraceae bacterium | reverse complement strand
TCCTTGCGAGCCACGTCCGTCTCAGGCAGCGGCTCGGTGATGAGGTTGTGGGTGTTGAGGGCGTTCAGCATGGATTGCATCGCCCACGCCGCGCAGGGCGAGCCGACATAGGCCCGAGCGTGCACCATGATCGCCTCGAGCTCGGCGAGCGTCGCACCGTTGTAGATGGCGCCGGGGGCGTGGTATTGCAGCTCGAACTGGTTCCCGACGTTGCCGACGCCGATCATGAGGCTGACGTTGAAGAGGCTGCGGGTGCGGAGATCGATCACGTCGGTGCGATCCCACATGTCGCAGTAGGAGTCCTCCATCGCCATCAGCGACGTGTCGCCCGAGAAGGTGCCCGGGGGGATGTTGCCGTCGTGCATCCCGTTCGCGGTGCCGGGCAGCATCCGCTGGATGTTCTTGATCCCGATCTGGCGCTTCTCGCTGCCCGTGCGCTCACGTCGCGCGAGTCCAGTCAAGGCTTGCTCTGCCATGTCTCTCTCCTGTTGCTCCCGGTCCGGCTCTGCGTCACGTCGATGAACGGGGCGCGACCGGGCCGTCGTACTGAAGCTGTAGCTGGCCGTACGTTCGGAAGATCGCGCCCGGGTACTGCTGGGGAACGAAGCCGTCGGCCAGGCGCAGGTTCGGGAGACGGCGATAGAGCGTCTCGATCGCCACACGGGCCTCCATCCTGGCCAGGTTCGAGCCCAGGCAGTGATGGATCCCCATGCCGAAGCCCAGATGGCTCGGCAGGTGGTCGAAGTCGCGGTCGATCACGAACTCGTCGGCCCGGTCGTACACGGCTGGATCGTGGCTGCCGGCGCCGTAGACGTTCAGCACTCGGCAACCCTTCGGGATCGGGACACCACCGACCTCGGTGTCCTGCAACGCCATTCGAAAGAGTCCGTGGATCGGACCGTCGAACCGCATGCCCTCGTCGACGGCGGACATCGACAACCCGTCGAGGTCGGCGAGCAGCTTCGCTTTCTCGGACGGGTGGTCCTCGATCGCCTTGACCAGGTTGCCGATGAGTGTCGTGGTCGTCGTGTTCCCGGCGGACAGGAGCAAGCGGATCATCGCGACGCACTCGTTGCTGGTGAACCGTTCGCCCTCGAACTCCGCGTTCATGATCGCGCTGATGAGATCCGAGCCCTGCTCGTCACCGGCGTCGATCGTGGCTTGGTGCTGGGCGACGAGGTTGGCCAGGTACGCGGTGAAGGCGTTCATCTCCTCGACGACCGACGAGCGGTCTGACATCGAGGCGGCACGTTCCGCGATCTCGCTCCACGTGCGGAACTGCCCGCGGTCGGACATGGGCACGCCGAGCATCTCGCAGATGATCTGCACCGGCAGTGTGGCGCCGATGGTCTCGGTGAGCTCGAAGGTTCCGCCCTCGACCGCCAACCGGTCGATGCAGTCATCCGCGACGTCCTGGATGTGCGGCCCGATCGCATCCACCCGCGCTGGCGAGAAGGCCGACACGAGGAGGCGGCGCTGCCGCGTGTGGCGCGGGGGATCGGCGAACGGGAGCACCTGCTCCTCTTCGGGATACGACTCGGTCGACACCGTGACGCCGTGCGCGTTCGAGAAGGTCTTGTGGTTGCGGAGCACCTCCGTGATCAGGTCGTAGCGGGTGATCTGGAAGAACTCCTGATCGGCCAACGCGACGTGGGCGACCGGGCAAGCGCTCCTATCGGCCGCGATCGCCCCCCACGGTGGATCGATGCTCTCGGCTACGGGGTTGTACTGCGGCACGTCATGATCCTTCGGTCGGGGTGTCAACGGAGTGGCATACTAAGGGCACGCTTCAGCGACGGGCTGCAACTGATCGACGTCGATCGACGACCAGTCCACGTCGGCCCGCACGTGCGACTTGCGGTTGATCAGGACGAACACCTCTGGCATCGACTGCTGGCAGTGCGAGGTCCCGCTGCAGCTCCGGTGGTCGATGCGGACGCGAAGCGTGGGCGTGCCACCTTCGGCTGCCGCTCCATCGTCGCTCGTCACGGCGGCCAGCGGTCGGGAGCGATCGATCGGCGCCAGGTATGCGAGACCGCCGAGCCTGGTCAGACGCACTCGCGCGCTTACAAGAATGCACAATGACCCCCAGGTTTTCGCAACGGTCCTCCCAGGCCCCGATCGCTGATCGAGCCCTACCAGCAGTGTGAACGGACCTACAGCATGTATGTCGAACGTACCGTTCGCATGCATCAGCGGTCAAGACGCGACCTCCGGCGGGGCGTCTCGCCGTGACTCCTGCTGCAGGGACGCGGGCGTCGGTCAGCCGCAGAACCCCCGCGAGCGGCGACCATGACCTCGACCTCGAGAGGTGATCCGGCCCCACAGGTGATCCCGCTCGCCGAGAGCCGGCTCATTACCCCGCTGGCTGGTTTCGCGGCGCGCATCGAGGCGTCGGCAATCGGTCGGTCTCGGGCGGTCGACGGCGTCCTCTGGTCACCGCGCCCAGCGCACCGTCCGGCGGAATCCACAGATCGGAGGAGACTCGGGGTGCTCCATCTCATGGGAAGACGCCGGCTGCTTTGAGCTCGGCGACGTCCGGGCAGTCCAGTCCGAGCTCGAGCAGGATCTCGAAGCCGTCGAAGGCGACGGGTGCCGCGATCGTCCGGCCTCCGCTGTCGGTCGGGATGATGGCGCCCGACGAGAGCACGACTGGGTCTTGGATGACGTCGGCCAGGCTCTGGACGGGGTCCCACCAGACGTCCTCGCGGGCGAAGATCTCGCTCGACTCGGTGAGCGATCGCTTGGAGAACTCGTGGTCGAGGATGGCGATCAGGCGCGGCTGTGTTCGAGCAGGCTGGCGAAGGACCGGAACCGGTCACGTCACGTCGGTGCTCTCGAAGATGGGGATGACCCGTCGCACCGAGGCCGCCGTCTACGCCGCCCGTCACCTCGACCCGCCCGCCGCGACCTGACGGGGACGTTCGGCCCTACCGACCTGTCGCTGCGATCGGCATCGTCGAAGGCATGAGACTCGACAACGCCGGCCTCCGGGTGCTGACTCGGGCCGAGTGCCTCCACCTGCTGCGCACGGTGATGGTTGGCCGTGTCGCCATCTCCCACCGGGCCTTGCCGATGATCCTGCCGGTTCATTTCCAGGTCGCCGACGACGACTCGATCAGAATCCAGACCGCGCCCGGTACCACGCTTGATCGCGCAACCGATCGTGCCGTCGTGGCGTTCGAGGCGGAAGGCCCGCCCGGAGCGGTGGACCCCTCATGGAGCGTGATCGTGCACGGCCTCGCCACCCACCTCGAGCCCACCGACCGCTTCACGGAAGGGGACCTCGTTGGCATCGCCATCAGCGTTGGCGAGATCAGCGGACGTGAGGTGCTGGACGTCACCGATCCCATGGCGCCGGCCTTCACCTCGGCATGAGCTCGATGGTGACGGCGACCACACCGCCGGACGAGGCGCTCTTCGACGCGATGCCCGGCGTGACAGAACACGGCGTGCATCGCTCGGTTCTCGGCCAGGGTTTCTGCTACGAGTCGTTCGACCCCGAGCTCGCGAGCGCGAATGACCAGCGGCGTGAAGAGGGCTGATCCGACGCCGTGATGCCGCGAGGTCGGCACTCATCGGCACCACCTGCAAGCCGAGGTCGTCCAACACGTCACGTTGACGCTCGTCGCGCGGGCTCACCACCTTGTGATCGCGACCGCTGCCGGGCGAGCGGCGACAGGGCCGAACGGCCCGACCGGCGGTGGCGGGGACCTTCGCCTCTACCCCAGTGCGCGGGGTGGGCGGATGCTGATGGCATGAGGACCGATCATCTCGGGATCACGGAGCTGTCGACCAATGCCTGCTTCGATCTGCTGCGCAGCCAAACCATCGGCCGCCTCGCGGTGTCGATCCGTGACCATCCCGCATCTTCCCCATCAACTACGTGGTCGATCGCGGCGGGATCGTGTTCCGCACGGCGGAGGGCACCAAACTCGCTGCGTCGGTCCTCGGACGCGGCGTCGCCTTCGAGGTCGACGGCCTCGACGATGAGGCAGGCGAGGCGTGGAGCGTCATCGTGAAGGGTCACGCCGTCGAGATCGACGGCATGTACGACCTGATCGATGCCCTGGACCTGCCGCTGTTCCCGTGGCATGCCAGCCCCAAGCATCGGTTCGTGCGGATCGAACCGGTCGAGATCAGCGGTCGCAGCTTCCACGTCGTGGAGCCGTCGGTGTGGACCGACCCGGTCCGGGTCGTGCAATGAGCGCCGACACGGGCGTCCCAGCCGAGCTGTTCCAGCTCGACCGCCCCACCTGCCTGGCGTTGCTGACCACCCAACACGTCGGTCGACTCATCCTCGGCGACGTCGAGCCGGCGGTCGTTCCGCTCAACTACCGAATCGCCGATGACGTCATCACGTTCCGAACCGAACCGGGAAGCCACGCCCAGCAGGCCGCGGGTCGTGGCGTGACGTTCGAGGTCGACATGTTCGATGACCGCACACGCTCCGGGTGGAGCGTCCTCGTTCGCGGTCGGCTCGACGCGACACCCGCCGACGCCACGGAGTCACGGATCGACACGTGGGCACCCGGCGACCGTGATCTCGTCATGACCGTCACCATCGACACCGTCACCGGTCGCCTCCTGCGCGGTGCAGTCGACGCCGCCGGCCGCCATCGGGCGGACGGCTACCTGTGACCCCCTGAACGCAAGCGGCTGGGCCGGTTCCTGGTCTCCGGGCCGCCCGAACTGCGGTCAGCCCGGAGGCAGCTCACGTCGGCGGTGTGGCGAGCAGAAACAGGTCTCGATGCGTGACGGATGAGACGTCGCGACGTCGAGAACCAATGGCTCATACCCGTCGGGTATCGGGCCGCCGGGATGATCAGCACGCCGCCGGGGACATCAGCGGCTGCCGCGAGCAGGGTGTCGGCGGGATCCAGGGTGCTGCGGCGCTGCAGCTCACCGGAGACGCCGGCGGCGGCGAGCGTGGCGGCAAGCTGACGTGGCTGGTCGACGGTGGCGCCGGTTGGGTCTGCCGGCCATGAGTCGGGGCTGTCCAACCCGACGACGACGGCGTGTGCGGCGAACGTCGAGATCCATGCCTGCGCCACCGCCAGGCTTGCCGCGCTCGCCGGTCCGTGGTCGGCCGCGATGAGCAGGACCGAGCGGCTGGTGTCGAGTGTGGCGTGGGGTCCGAAGACCAACGTCGGCAGGGGCACGCTTGCGAGGAGGTGCTCGGCGTCGGTGTCGAACAGGCGGTCGGAGTGGGGGCCGCCGCCGAGCGCGTCGAGGACGAGGAGTGCAGCGTCGCTGAGCGTCGAGTTGATCGACACGAATCCGGGTTCGCTGGCGATCACCCGCGGGTCGTTGACCTAGCTCACCGGCCACAGCTCGAGGGCTGGGTTGTCGTCGAGGAAGCGGTGCAGACATCGGTCCCGAGGGCGAACGTGCCGACGGTCTTGATGCGGTTGAGGTGCTTGCGGACGCCGTTGACGACGCCGGCCTCGACGAGGTCGACGACGCCGTCGGAGAGCAGTTCGGTGTGGATGTCGAGGTCGTGATGGTCCGCCAGAACCGTGAGGATGGCGTTGGGGATAGCGCCGATGCCGATCTGGATGGTGGCGCCGTCGGGGATGCGATCGGCGACGTGGGCCGCGATGCGGGCGTCGAGCTCGTCACTCGGTGCCGGGGCGACCTCGAGCAATCGTCGATCGATCTCGCACCAGCTGGCGCGACGAACGACGGGGTTGGCGACGTGGCAGGCACGTCGAGTCGGTTCACGCCGTCGGTGATGCGGTGGCCGGTTCGGCGACGCGCGCTGCCGTGGTCCGGTCATGGAACGGGCAATGCTCCTCGATCCCTGCCGGGGCGGGCTGCGGGAGCTCGGGAGCGGGCAGGGCGCGGGCCGGTACGACGAGGACGGGGTATCGGGCGTGGGCGACGAGCCGCTGCGTGGTGCTGTGCCAGTGCAGCCGGCCGTCGGTGTAGCGGGCGCTGACCGCGACGTACACCGGGTCATCGAGGTTCGCTGCGGCGTCGTCGAGCCCGACGATCGGATCGTCAGCGATCACGATGTGCTTGGCCGTGCGGACGTCTCGCTCCGCCAGGTCGGCCGCCACGTCGTCCAGCCTTCGCTGCGCCGGCTTGTCGTCGTCGAACGGGCCGATGACTTCGACGAGGTGCGGTGGCCGATTCCCGAAGGTCGCCTGCCACGACACGATCGCCGGCACGCTCGACACGTCCGTCGCCTCACCATCGACTCCGACCACCAACGACGATGACGCCGGTGCGTGGTCTTCCGGTACGCCGGGTCCGATCAGCAAGACCGGTACTTGGCTTCGGCGCAGGACCTCACGGGTGACGCTGCCGAACACCGACGAGCTCATCGGCCGCCTCGCCGAGGTCGCCATCACGAGCATGGGCGCCGACCGGCGGGCGGCGTGTTCGACGATCCCGGCGGCGGCGTCGATGTCGTGGACGATCGTCCATGAGTCGCTGTCCCAGCCGTGGCGCAGGGCGCGTCGTTCGAGCTCGTAGGCGTCCGCGGCGGTTGGCATGCCCGGTGCGGACACGGTGATGAGGTCAACTCGGACCGGTGCTTGCTTGGCGAGCGCCTCCACCACGGCAAGGGCCCGGTCGCCGTCGTCCTCCAGGTCCAGTGCCACGACCAGTGTCTTGAACATCATTCCTCCGATCAGGTCGTGTCCACACAGTGCGTCCGCTGGCCCGGTCTTCGTCAGGGCCAAACGTCCGGCATCGCTCAGCTGGGTGGCATCGCAGGTAGGAAGCTCCCAGTTCGTCCCGGCGGTGGCGGTGCAGGCGTCGACCAGTGATTCGGTGTGGACAAATGCGCCACCACCGGTCGGCGTCGCTGGGCACCCAGTGCGCCGGCGGAGGAACGAGCCGGCGTCCAGCCCGGTCGGTGCCGACGATCTCGCCTGCGATCATCACGCTCCAGCCGATGCGTTGCAGCGCGTCGACGTCGTCGATCTCGAACGCGACGCGTTCGCCGCCTTCGAGCTTGCCGAGCTCGCTGTCGTCGTCGGTGCGGAACACGATCGTGCTGTGGTCGACCACGTGGTTGACCGGCAGCACGACAGGCCGTCCGGCGCGGACGAAGCCGATACGTCCGACGGGCGCCGACGCCGCGAGCCGCCAGCAGTCGTCAGCGCCGAGCTCCTCAACCCACGCCTCGGCGGACCGACGTCGACACGGATCCTGAACGGGGGCATCTTTCACTTCTCGAGCGTGGCCCTACCCCCGGTGCGGTCGCCCGGGCCACCGGTCCGCTGTCGTCGGGACCATCGTCCCGAATCGATGACCCAGGACGCGGCCGGCAAGCAGCGAGCTCTTCGGACAGCCGGATAGGGTCCGCCAGCGATGCTCGAGCCGCCGTTGGTGGTGGGTGTTGACATGTCCGCCGAGGCCCAACGGGCGTTGGCGACCGCCTTTCAGCTGGCCCACCGCCTCGGTTGCGGCGTGGTGGTGGTTCACGCCGTCGGACTGCTCGAGGAAGGCGGGTATCGACCGCCGCCACCCCTCGACGAGCTGCTCGCCGCGGCCCGGGCGACGTCGCCGATCGAGGTCTCCGACGTACCGGTGGAGGTGCCCGCGAGGATGGTCCGGCCGCCGACGTGCTCGTGCGCGTCGCGGAGCGGGTCGCCGCCGAGATGTTGATCGTCGGTCGGCGCGGCGCCGGCGGCTCACCCGGTCCGTTGGTGTCGGTCAGTGAAGCGGTCGTCGCCCATGCCAGAAATCCCGTTCTCGTCGTCCCGCCGCAACGGTGACATCACCGCCCATCGCGTTCGCCGTCCCTTCGGCCCCACCCAGCCGGCGACGAGGTCGGGACGTTGGTCCCTGTCGCCGCGGCCGCAGCCGCGCGCATCCTGTGATTGGGCCTCTGCGAACGCGCGAGGGAGCCTGCTTGGGGCTGAGAGGACGGGGAAACCTGCCGACCTCCACGACCGGCGACGACGCAACCGGTGCGTCTGACCCGGGAGCTCGTTCGTAGCCCACCCGGGAGTGTCGAGCCGCCCTCGTGCTGAAAGTACGAGAGCGGCTCGGCGCGTCCGCCACCGTCACATCGAGATCGAGCATCGAGCACACGAGCATCGAGCATCGAGGTTCGGCGCCGGCACCGTACCTGGCGACACCTGGAACTTCAGCCCTTCCCGGCAGCCTCCCGCAGCGCCGACGATGCTGCCACGACCACATGCTCACGGTCGTCGAACAAACGCCCGCGGACATGACCGGGTGGGTTCCTTGCACGACGCGGATCACAGCCGGACGTCGTCACCGACGTTCGGCCCACCGCCGTCCGGTCTCGCTGTCCACGAGCGACGCCTGAACACGGCATCGACCAGAGCCGTCCGAACACCAGGTCGAGCGGCGCACGGTTGCCTGACTCGACGACGAGGTCCGACCAGGTCGACGGCTTCTTGGCATTGCATCCGCCGGGGCAGGTGACCTTCGGCCCTGTCCTCGCCGCCGCTGCCTCATGACACTGGTGGTGAGAAGGAGATGCGAACATGGCGAACAACGCGACCGTGCCTCGAGCGATGATCGTCTACGAGTCGATGTTCGGAAACACCCGGACGATCGCCGAGGAGATCGGGAAAGCGCTCGCCGACCTGTTCACCGTCGAGGTAGTGGACGTCGTGTCGGCGCCGCCGGTCATCGAGGACGTCGATCTGCTCGTCGTCGGCGGCCCGACCCACGCCTTCGGTATGTCACGCCCCGGGACACGCGTCGGGGCCCGGGACAAGGGAGCCGCGGGCTCGGCGGAGCGCGGCGTGCGGGAGTGGCTCGCCGCCGTCACCGTCGTTTCGGCCCCTGCCTTGGCTGCGGCCTTCGACACGAGGGTCCGCAGTCCGCTGCCGGGATCGGCCCGCCGCCCGATCCTGCGCCGTCTGCGTCGTCTCGGCTTGCGGGTCGCCAAGCCGGCGAGCTTCGTGGTGACCGGCACGGCTGGCCCGCTCGCCGAAGGTGAGCTCGAGTCGGCTCGGCGATGGGCGGCGACGCTGACCGAAGCATCTGTCGCGTCGGCGGTGCGGCGATGACGCCGCAATGGACGCCCGGCACCGCCGTCGACCACCTCGACCCGGCGCTCATCTGCGAGCGACTGCAGCGGGCTCGGTTCGCCCGCATCGCCTACATCGACGGCGATCAGCCCATCGTCGTCCCGGTCAACATCGCCACGGACGACAGCCTGCACATCGTCCTGCGTACGGCGGTCGGCACGGCGCTGGCCGGGCTCGACGGGCGGAAGGTGGCGATCGAGCTCGACGCCCATGACGCCGGGCTTCGGATCGGATGGTCGATCCTGGTGCAGGGCGCCGTACGGGACATCACAGATGCCCATGACGCCGATGCCCGGCGTTGGCGACGGCTGGTGGTCGATACGTGGGCGCCGGGCACCCGAGAGCGGGTGCTCGTCGTGTCACCGTCGTCGATCACGGGTCGGGTGATCCCGCCGGGAGCAGACGGCGACTGGTTCGCCGGCGTGCCCTCATCGTGACGGTGCTGGCCGTCGGAGAGGTGTCAGCATGGATCGTCTCGGTCCCCTCGACGCCGCCTTCGTCATCGTGGAGGACAGGGTGACACACACGCACATCGGGTCGTGCGCGATCTTCGCCGGGCCGGCGTTCGCTGTCGTCGACCTCATCGAGAGCAAGCTCGTTCGGTTGCCGCGCTCTCGCCGGAGGCTCCGGTTCGTGCCGGTCGGCCTGACCCATCTGGTGCGGTGGACGACTCGCGCGTCGACTGGCGTACGACGTTCGTCACACAGCCCTGCCGTCGCCCGGGGGCGAGGAGGAGCTGGAGAACTTGATCGGCAGATCGATGTCGCAGGCGCTCGACCCTGACCAGCCCCCTGTGGGAGGCGTGGGTCGTCGACGGCCTGTCCGACGACCGGTGGGCACCCCATGAGCGCTGCGGCGACCTGCAGCGCGTTCGGGTCTCGGCCAGGGAACGGAAACTGGCCGGGTCGTCGGATCGTCGCGTCCCTACGGACTCCTGCGACGCGCTCCGTCATGCCCCAAACGGCGGGCGTGCGGGGGCGTCGCGGCCCCCGGCGGTGCGGTGTCGTTGGCCTCGCGCACTCGGCGGTCGTGTCGGTGCGTGCGGTTCGGTGACAGAGATCGAACTCAGGTCTGTCGGAGCGGCCAGGGGTGGCGGCGGGTGATCTTGCCGCTCTCGGTCCGCTCGATGTGGGAGTGGAACGTCAGGGCCCGGGGGGTCAGGCTCGGACCGAGCTGCTGGCGGCAGAGCCCCAGGATCTCGGCGCGCATGTCGTCGCCGCCGGTGACGCCGGGCGCGAGTGAGGCTGCTTCGGCCTCGGCCTGGGTGTCGTGGAGCGAAGCTGCTCGCTCGGTGCCGTTGCGCTGACGCGCCCAGCGCCCATCAGGTCGTGGCTCGACGACCATGTGATCCACGTTCGTGTCCCTGGACCGGGCGT
>JBEVOM010000010.1:0-5220 GCA_040507575.1 Ilumatobacteraceae bacterium | reverse complement strand
GGAGCGTCGGCGCCGCCCGCCCGTGAGCTGGCCCACGAGATCGTCGATACGGCCGAGGTCAACGGCAAGCCGGTCAGTGACGCCGTCAAGACCTGCATGCACCAGGCGATCGACGACTTCCAGCTGACCGAGACGGAGTTGGACGGTTTCGGCAGCCTCGACGAGGTCGCCAAGAAGGCCGACGACGGTCAGGAGCAGGCGATCACGATCATGGATCGCTTCCAGGAAGAGCTGGCGGCCTGCAACACCGCCGGCTGATCGGCGCTAGGCCGGGGCCGGCTCGGGTGCCGGTGCCGCCTTCTTCTTGGGTGGTGGCACGCCGATCGCGGGTGCCGGGTCGGCGTCGTTGGGCCAGCGCCGGCGGCTGACGATCGAGAGCGTGCGCAGCAGCTTCATCGCCTTCTCGTCTTCCTGCGCGGGCCGCGAGATGATCGATCCGTCGGCGATCATGCGGTTGATCACTTCTTCGCCGAGCTCGGTGCGCACGATCGTCAACGTCCAGTCGTTGTCCTCACCGATCCCGCCGGTCGCCACGTCGGAGTGCTCGGCGGCGAAGTCGGGGCACTTCTTGCAGCCCTCACGGGTCCAGCCGTGGCACTCCTTGAGGTCGATCTCGTGGTATGAGCCGTCCTTCATCCAGATCTGGAAGACGCCCTTGATGTTCATCTTCACCATGTCCTGCTTCTTCAGGCCGTACTTGGCCTCGAAGAGCTCGGGGAAGATGGCGTCGTCGAACGTCTTGGAGCACAACAGGCCGATGTTGAACTGGAACGGCTTGGAGACCTTGCCGGCCTTGCGGTCCCACATGATCGGCGGCGAGCTCGTCTGGCAGCCCATCCCGACCAGGGCCAGGCGGTCGAGGCCCTCGGCCTTGGCCTGCACGAGCGCGAGCGGGTTGGCGCAGTACGTGTAGCGGCTGCCCGCGGTCGCGAGGACCTCTTCGGGGTTGTGGGCGAGCACGGGCTTGGCCTTCCACGCGTCGTCCTCCTCGACCCCGGACACCATCGCGGCGTCGATGTAGTCGTGCTCCATCAGCCACACCAGCATCGCCGAGACGAAGCCGCCGTCCTGGCCCCGCTCGTGCTGCGTGTCGTCGGCGGCCCGGGTGAGCAGGAGCTGGCGCCAGATGCCGGCCATCTCGTCGGGTTCCCGGATCCGACCGAACAGGTGCATGTCGGCGGCCGGCTCCCACGCGCGGAACCGTGGACAGGCCCGGGTGCAAGTCGTGCAGCCTTTCTCGCCGTGGATGCAGTTGTCGAGCCCGAGCTCCTCCTCCAGGTGGAACGGCTTGTACTTGCCCTCCTCGTGCTCGTAGCCGATGACGTCGTGCGGGCACGTGACCACGCAGCCGGCACACCCCGTGCACAAGCCGGTGGTGATGACCTCCTCGAACAGCTCCTTCCACTGGGCCGTCCATCGGGCGGGCTTGGCGGGTGCAGCATCGTTCGGCGGCGCCTCGGTGACGGTCATGTCCCAGAACCTAGTGGCGTCACGGCGAGGGGCTCGGATCGTCCCCGCAGCAGTAGTTCGGGAGGCGAACTGTTCGCTACGCTCACGGCGTGGGAATGACACATGACCTGACCAGCCGCGCCGTGACGCCCGCCGTGACGTCCGACGGGGCATCGACGCCGGTCGACGTCGATGCACCGAGCCTCACGATCGCCCGGCTGGCCCGGATGCTGGAGAGCGTCACGGCGGCCGAGCTGACGTTGGCCCAGTACCGCGTGCTCGGCATCCTCTCGACGAACCCCCACCGGGCCACCCACCTCGCGTCGCGGCTGACCGTGAGCAAGCCGACGCTCACCGCGCTCATCGACGGGCTCGCCGAGCGCGGCTTCGTCGAGCGCGAGGGGGCCGACGGGGACCGCCGGGTCGTGCGCCTCTGCATCACCGCGGCCGGGCGCCACGCGCTCGCCTCGACCGCGGCCCACCTGCGCAGGCAGCTCGACGACGTGTTCGGCCGGTGTGCGGAGCCGGCGTTGGTGCTGGCAGCCCTCGACGACCTCCGGGCCGCGCTCGACGCGCGCTGGGTCGAGAAGTTCACGACCCGAATGGACGTCGAACGGTGAGCCGCCCGTCCCCGACGGTGCCGCCTCTGAGCGCCGCGTACACGAGGCCGGCGCCGGCCGGGCTCGGCGTCGGCTGGCTGCGCCGTCTCGGGCCGTTCATCCGGCGCTACAAGCGCACGGTCATCGCCACGATGATCTTCTCGATCGTCGCCCAGGTGATGATCGGGCTGCTCCCGCTCATCCAGGCCGAGATCGTCGATGACGGCATCGTCAGCCAGGACCGCCCGATCGGCCCGCTGCTGGTGCTGCTGGTGCTCACCGGGCTGGTCGGCTTCACCACCAACTACGCCCGCCGCTACCTCGGGGCCAAGGTCAGCGTCTCGCTGCAGCACGACCTGCGGCTGGCCATCCACCGCCATCTGTACGAGCTCGACTTCGCCCGGCACGACACGTTGTCGGTCGGCGATGTGATGTCACGGTCGACGGCCGACCTCACGCTGATCCAGCAGTTCTTCTTCTCCGTCCCGCTGCTGCTCGCCAACATGACGCTGCTGATCGTCGCGATCGTCGTGATGTTCACGCTGTCACCGGTGCTGAGCCTGGTGATCGTCGTGTTCGTCCCGCTGTTCGCGTTCGTGGCCGTCCGGTTCCGCGACCACGTCTTCCCGGCGAGCTGGAACGACCAGCGGCTGTCGGGCAACGTCGCCGGTGTCGTCGACGAGGCCGTCACCGGCGTCCGCGTCGTGAAGGCGTTCGCCCAGGAGCAACACGAGCTCGACCGGCTCACCGGCCAGGCCCACGAGCTGTACCAGTCACGGATGCGCACCGCCCGCTTCAACGCCCACTACGGCTCGACGCTGCAGGTGCTGCCGATGATGGCCCAGCTCGGCGTCCTCGCGCTCGGCGGCTGGATGGCCATGCTCGGCCACGTCACGCTCGGCGTGTTCTTGGCCTTCGCCAGCTACGTCGTGCAGATCATCACGCCCGTCCGGCTGGTCTCGAGCCTCCTGGCGACCACGCAGCAGGCCAGGGCCGGAGCCGAACGGGTCTTCCAGCTGCTCGACATGCAACCCGACGTCACCGAGGAACCGGGCGCCACGCCGGTCGTCGACCCACGGGGCGAGATCGAGCTCGTCGACGTCAGCTTCGGCCATGCCGGCGGGCCGCCCACGGTGCACGGTGTGTCGCTGCGGATCGAGCCCGGCGAGCGCATCGGACTCGTCGGCGCCTCGGGGTCGGGCAAGTCGACGATGGCCTACCTCATCGCCCGTGCCTACGACCCGACGGCGGGCAGCGTCCGCCTCGACGGCGTCGACCTGCGCCGTCTCACGTTGGAGTCGGTGCGTCGGACCGTCAACGTGGTGTTCGAGGAGAGCTTCCTGTTCTCCACGACCATCCGCGAGAACATCGCGTTCGCCCGGCCGGACGCGACGCTGGACCAGATCGTCGCGGCGGCCCGCATCGCCCAGGCCCACGAGTTCATCCTCGCCCTGAGCGACGGCTACGACACGGTCGTCGGCGAGCGCGGGTTCACGCTCTCGGGTGGCCAGCGCCAGCGCATCGCGCTCGCCCGAGCCGCGCTCGCCAACCCGCACGTCCTCGTGCTCGACGACGCCACCTCGGCCATCGACGCGCGCACCGAGGAGGCGATCCACGACTCGCTGTCCGCCGAGCTCGGCACGCGCACGACGGTGCTCATCGCCCACCGCTCCTCGACGCTGCGGATGGCCGATCGCGTCCTGGTGATCGATCAGGGCAGGATCGTCGCCGAAGGCACGAACGCCGAGCTCTGGAACACCTCGCAGTTGTACCGCGAGCTGCTCACCGGTCCCGACCTCGATCCGGATGCCGAGGGCAGCGCCGAGCCGGTGGCGCACGTCGACCCGGCGGCCTGGCCGCGCCCTGGCGATACCGACGGTGACGGCCGTGCCCACCGCATCGAGATGTCCACGCTGCTCGTCGGCATGTCGGGCGGCGGCATGCAGTCGATCGCCGGGCGGGCCGGTCTCGTCCCGGCCACGCCCGAGCTGCTGGCCCGCGTCGACGCCCTGCCGCCGCTGCAGGGCGATCCCGAGGTCGATCTCGCTGACGCCGTGGTGAACGACGGCGAGAGCAGCCTGCGGCGGCTGGCGCGGCGCTTCCGCTGGGCCCTGGCGCTGGTCGCCGTACTCGTCGTGATCGATGCCGCGACGACCCTGGTCGGCCCGCTGCTGATCCGCCACGGCCTCGACGCCGGGGTGTCGGTCGACAACGGTCGCGTGTTGGCCGCCACGTGCCTGATGTTCCTCGCCGTCCAGCTCGTCAGCTGGGGCAACCAGTTCGTCGAGCTGCTGCACACGTCACGGACCGCCGAGCGGATGCTGTACACGCTGCGCATCCGCACGTTCGCCCACCTCCAGCGCCTCTCGGTCGACTACTACGACAAGGAGATGGGCGGCCGGATCATGACCCGCATGACGACCGACGTCGAGGCGTTGGCCCAGCTCCTCCAGCAGGGCCTGCTGCTGGCACTGACCAGTGTCGTCGGCTGTGCCGGCGTGATCGTGATCCTCCTCGCGCTCGACTGGCGCCTGGCCCTGATGGCGTTCATCGTGCTGCCGCCGCTGGCGCTCGTGACGGTGTGGTTCCAACGGTCGTCGCGACGCTCGTACGTGCGGGCGCGCGAGGCGATCTCGACCGTCAACGCCGAGTTGCAGGAGAGCCTGGCGGGGGTGCGGGTCACGCAGTCGCTGGGGCGCACCGACAACAACGAGGACCGGTTCACGGCGCGCTCCGAGTCGTACCGCGACGCCCGGCTGAAGTCCATGCAGCTGATGGCGCTGTACTTCGCGACGAGCCAGTTCCTGAGCACGGTCGCCAAGGCGCTCGTGCTCTGGTACGGAGCTCACCTCATCGGCGTCGGCACGTTGACGTCCGGTCTGCTGATCGCGTTCCTGCTGTACCTCGACCAGTTCTTCTCGCCGCTGCAGCAGCTGTCGGGCGTCTTCGACCAGTGGATCCAAGCGCGCATCTCGCTCGGCCGGCTCGACGAGCTGCTGGCCACACCCTCGTCGACGCCCGAGGCCGTGTACCCGGTCGTGCCCGACCGCTGGGACGGTCACGTCGAGCTGCGCGGGGTTCGCTTCGCCTACTCCTCCGCAGCGCCCGAAGCCTTGCGCGGCGTCGACCTGACGATCCCGATCGGGCAGCGCATCGCGCTCGTCGGCACGAC
>JBEVOM010000212.1:0-10362 GCA_040507575.1 Ilumatobacteraceae bacterium | reverse complement strand
CCGCGCCACCGGCGCCCGCCGCCGGTTCGTCCCCGACGCCGTGCAGGACGAACAACACGTCCATCTCGGCCGTCGTCGGTCGCCAGCGGCGCACGGTGTAGTAGGCGCCGACGGGCTGTTCGGCGGGCGCCATCGCGGCGAACTGCTCCCACGTGAACGAGGCGTCGACCGTCAGCGCGGCCCGTCCCGGCGGCGGCGCCAGCACGTACACGAAGTCGTCCGCGGCCAGCGGCTCGAACGTCGCCAGATCGCCGCCGCCGAACGTGATCTGACGGACCCCTCGGGTCACCATCTCGGTGCGGAGGACGGACGTGACGAACGTCCGGATCGTGGCCCTCTCGGCCGTCTCGCGCTCCATCCGGGTCGGCGCGTCCTGGCCGATGAGGCGGCGACCCTCGCGGGCCAGCTCGACGCCGAAGCGTTGGAGTTGCGACTCATCGGCGATCGCCGCGGGGAACGTCACCCGCACCAGGCGCGTCGCGTCGCCGTCGACCTCGAGGTCGAGACCTTCCCGGTCGAGTCCGACCACGGTCGCCCGACGGGCGTCGCGTGCGCCACCGAACGCCTTGGCGAGCACGACGTTCCAGTCGCCGTGCTCGTCGTTGAGGTGCTCGATGTACGGCGCGGCGACGGCGGCCACGGGATCGGCATCGCCGTCGGTCGTCATGGTTCGGTCCGCTCCTGTCGGGGTGGCTCGGTGGAGACGTTGAGGTGGCGCCCGATCGGCACCACCATCGGCGTGTGCGACACGGGGTCGTCGATGACCCGGCACGGCAGCCCGAACACCGCGGTGACGAGCTCGGGCGTCACGATCCGGTCAGGGGGTCCCTCGGCGACGATGGCGCCGTCGCGTTCCGGGTGTGCTCGGCGAGCTGCGAGATCACGAAGAGCGGATCGCCGCCCGGTTCGGTGGCGAACGAGACGATCGATCCGAAGGGGTAGCCGGCCGGGTCGACGGCGAGCGTGGACAGCGTGCCCTGGGTCGTACCGGCGACGAGCGTGCGCACGGCATCGGCCCCCGATGCGCGTCGCAGCTCGCGTCCGATGACGACGCCGACCGTCGACGGACCTGACGGGTAGACGTGGTCAGCAGGCACGACGGCTCAGCCCTCCTCGCCCCCACGGGGAACGACACCGGTCATGGGGCCGGCGACTGCGACAGCGAGCAAGCGACGATGTAGCACTGGTTCCTTCCGTGAGCCGTAAGGCAACCTTTACTAGTCGGTGGCGGGGCGGCCCGGCAAGCGCGGCCCACGTGGCATCGGCCACCGGCGGGCAAGATGGCGTCATGCGCGAGGACGCCGTCGAACCACGCGGCGAGGTGCTGTGGGCGCCCCCGACGGACGTCTGGTCGACGACCGCCGCCGGGCGCTTCGCCGTCGAGCACGGCTACGCGGACTACGCCGCGCTCCACCAGTGGTCGGTGACCGACCGCGAGGGCTTCTGGACCGCCGCGGCGCGGGCCTGCGGGGTGCGCTGGCGCGACGAGCCGTCGGCGGTCAGCGTCGGGACGACGATGCCGGACGTGCGCTGGTTCCCGGGCGGCACCTTGAACTACGCCGAGCACGCGCTCGCCCCGGCCGCCGTTCGCCCCGACGAGATCGCAGTGGTGGCCCGCAGCCAGACCCGCGACGGTCACGAGCTGACGTGGCGCGACCTGGCCACCGCCGTCGCCGCGACGGCGGCCGGGCTGCGCTCGCTCGGTGTCCGCCCGGGCGACCGCGTCGTCGCATACGCGCCGAACATCGTCGAGACGCTCGTGGCGTTCCTCGCCGCAGCGTCGATCGGGGCGCCGTGGTCGAGCTGCGCCCCGGAGTTCGGCGTGCGCTCGGTCATCGACCGCTTCGCCCAGATCGCGCCTGTGGTGCTGGTCGCCGTCGACGGCTACCGCTACGGCGACGAGGCCATCGATCGCTCCGCCGAGGTGACCGCGATCGTCGCCGCCCTCCCGTCGCTGCGCCACGTCGTGCACGTGCCCTACCTGCACCCCGGGCGCCCCGTGCCCGCCATGGCCCGGCCGACGATCACGTGGTCCGGTCTCGTCGCCGACCGCGCCTCGCCACTGACGTTCGACGCGCTCCCGGCCGACCACCCGCTCTACGTCCTGTTCAGCTCGGGCACCACGGGCCTGCCGAAGGCCATCGTCCACGGTCACGGCGGGATCGTCGCCGAGCACCTGAAGGTGCTGACACTGCACCAGGATCTCCGACCGGGCGACCGCTTCTGCTGGTTCACGACCACCGGCTGGATGATGTGGAACTACCTCGTCTCCGGGCTGGCCGTCGGCGCAGCGATCGTGCTGTTCGACGGCGACCCGGGCTGGCCGTCACTCGACACGTTGTGGGACCTCGCCGCCGAGACGTCGACGACCGTGCTCGGCGTGTCGGCGCCGTTCCTCATGTCCTGCCGCAAGGCCGGCGTCACACCACACGCGACGCGCGAGGGCGCAGCGCTGCGCTGGGTCGGCTCGACCGGGGCGCCGTTGCCGGCCGCCGGGTTCCGGTGGGTCCACGAGCAGCTCGGCGTGCCGGTGTCGTCGATCAGCGGAGGCACCGACGTCTGCACGGCCTTCGTCGGCTCCTCCCCGCTCGTCCCGGTGCGGGCCGGCGAGATCAGCTGCGCGCTGCTCGGCTGTGCCGTCGAGGCGTACGCGGCGGATGGCCGGCCATGCCCGCCCGGCGTCACGGGTGAGCTCGTCGTGACGGCACCGATGCCGTCGATGCCCGTCGGGTTCTGGGGCGACGACGACGGATCGCGGCTGCGCGCCGCGTACTTCGACGACCATCCCGGCGTGTGGCGCCACGGCGACTGGATCACGTTCACCGACGACGGCGCCTGCGTCGTGAGTGGCCGCTCGGACGCCACGTTGAACCGGGGCGGCGTACGGCTCGGGACGAGCGACTTCTACGCCGTGGTCGAAGCGTTCGCCGAGATCACCGACAGCCTCGTCGTGCATCTCGACGACGACGGTCCTGACGCGGGTGGACTCGGACGGCTGCTGCTGTTCGTCGTGCTGGCCCAGGGCGTCGACCTCGATGACGCCCTCGTCGGGCGGCTGCGGGCGGCACTGAGGTCGGAGCTCTCGCCGCGCCACCTCCCTGACAGCATCGAAGCCGTCCCGGCCGTGCCCCGCACGTTGTCGGGCAAGAAGTTGGAGGTACCGGTGAAGCGCATCCTCAGCGGGGCCGTTCCGGACGACGCGGCATCCCGCGGCGCGCTGGTCGACCCTGGCGCCCTGGACTGGTATGTGCGGCGGGCGACGGGACGCCCGTCATGACCATCGAGCGGATCATCGTGCCGCGCCGCCGGCGCATCGGTGCCGGACCCGACGCCGGCGAGGTCGACCGGCTGCTGCCGTACCACGAGCGACGGATGGTCGGCCCGTTCATCTTCGCCGACCTGATGGGTCCGGAGGAGCTGGCACCCGGCCACGGCGCCGATGTGCCGCCGCATCCGCATGTCGGCCTGGCCACGGTGACGTACCTGTTCGACGGTGAGCTCGTGCACCGCGATTCGACGGGCGCGGTGCAGGTGATCGAGCCCGGCGGCGTGAACTGGATGACCGCCGGGTCGGGGATCGCCCACTCCGAGCGCTCGCCCGACGCCGCCCGCCCGGTCACGGCTCGGCTCGCCGGCCTGCAGACCTGGGTCGCGCTGCCCGACGAGGCCGAGGAGGACGACCCGTCGTTCGAGCACACCGCCGGCGACGAGCTCCCGATCGTCGATGACGCCGGGGCGGTGATCCGGCTCCTCGTCGGCACCGGGTTCGGCGCCGCGGCGCCGATCGCAGGTGCCTCGCCGCTGTTCCACGCCGACGTCCACCTCGCCGCCGGCGCCCGCCTGGCGCTGCCGGCCGAGCACGAGGAGCGCGCCGTGCTCGTCGTCGACGGCCACGTCGAGGTCGAGGGCGAGCCGGTGCCCCCGCGCCACCTCGCCGTCGTCGAGCCCGGCGATGCCCTGGTCCGGGCGACCGGCGCGGCGCGCGTCGTGACGTTCGGTGGCGCGCCGGTCGGCCGCCGGCACATCTGGTGGAACTTCGTGTCGTCGAGCCGCGACCGCATCGAGATCGCCAAGGCCGATTGGGCCGCCGACCGCTTCGCCGAGATCCCCGGCGAGCACGACCGCGTCGAGCTCCCGTCGGCCTGACCCGGTACGAGCGCAGCCGATCGTCGCTCAGCCGTCGACGATGGCGAGGAGGTCGGCGGCCGCGACGGAGCGGGGAGCCCGACCGGCGGCGCCGGCCCGCCGGGCCGAGTGCTGCAGGACCTCGTTGACCGGCGTCGCGACGCCGTGGAGGCGACCGAGGCGGACGATCTCCCCGTTGAGGTGATCGACCTCCAGGGAGGTGCCGCGCAACAGGCTCTGCCACGTCGACGAGCCCGAACGGGCGCGGCCGGGTACGTCGGGCTGGCGCAGCAGGTCGCCGCGCCGGGCCCGGTCCTCCTCGGTGCTGACGTGGTCGATCCCCGCAGCCGCCAGCACGGCGACGCCCTCGCGGCGGGCCAGCGCCATCAGCCGGCGGGCGTCGTCATCGTGCGGGCACAGCGCGTCCACGACGTTGCCGAGGTTCACCAGCAGCTTGGTGTGCTTCCAGCGGGCGATGTCCGGCCTGGGCACCGATGCGAACCCCGACGCCCGGAACGCCCTGGCGACGTGACGATCCACGTCGTCGACGCCCGACGGCCAGCGGCCGATGTCGAGCAGCGCCATCGCCCCGGCCGCGTTCGAGCGGACGACACCCGGTTCGAGGTGCTCGGTCGGCGCCATCACCGTCACGCCGTGCACGGAACGGAACCAGCGGAGGAACACCGGTTCGTTGGCGACGCCGTTCTGCACGCAGACGATCGGTGTGTCGGGCGGTGCGTGGTCGACGAGCGCGGCGACGACGCCGGCCGTGTCCTGGCTCTTGACGGCCACCAGGACGACGTCGCCGGGCCGGAACGTCAGCCCCGCCGCGTCGGCGACGACCGGCACCGGCAGCGTCACCGAGCCTTCCGGCCACTCGACGGTGAGGCCGTGCTCGGCGATGGCCCTGCCGTGGTCGCCCCGGGCGACGAGGACGACGTCGTGGCCGTGCTCGAACATCCGCCCGCCGACGACGCCACCGACGGCTCCGGCGCCGTACACGACGAACCGCCGGACAGCCGGATCGGCGTCGTCCACGTCAGGCCGGGATGGGGAGCCGGCAGATCTCGCCGGCCACCTGGCGGGCGATCTCGACCATCCGGGTGGCGACCGGCGACAGCGTCCGGTCCTTGCGCCACACGAGACAGATCTGTCGGGGCGGGAGCGCAGGGCTGAGGAAGCGGACGTCGAGCCCGTCGTCGCGTGTGTCGACGGCGAGCAGCGGCATCACCGCCCAGCCCATGCCGGCGCGGACCATCGCCATCTGAGCGCCGTTGTCGTACGTGCGGAACACGAACGTCGGCGTCGCGCCCACGGTGCGCAGCCCGTTCTCGATGTCGGCCTGGCAGCTGCTGGCCGGGTAGCCGACGAGGGGGACGTGGTCGAGCTTCGACGTCGGGTAGCGGCCGTCGGGCAGCTCGCCGCACGGAGCGACCACGACGAACGGGTCGTCCAGCAGCAGCATCGACTCGAGGTTGCCGCTGCGGTGTCCGATGGTGAAGGCCAGGTCGAGCTCGCCGGCCAGGACGGCCTGGGCGCCGGCGTCGTTGTCCTCCTCCTCGAAAAGGCGGATGTCGACGTCGGGGTGATCGCTGCGCAGCTGCCGCACCATCGCCGGGAGCAGGACGTTCGAGACGCTCTGGAACGTGCCGATGTCGATGCGCCCGACGGAGCCGGCGAAGAACCGCTCGACGGCCTCGCCCGTGGCGTCGACGCGGGCGATGATGTCCCGGGCGTGGCCGAGGACCAGCTTGCCGAGCGGCGTCAGCACCACCGGGCGAGGCCCACCAGGTCGGTCGAAGAGCGAGCCGCCGACGAGCTTCTCGAGCGCGCCGATCTGCTGGCTGACGGCCGATTGGGTGTACCCGAGGCGTGTCGCGGCCTTGCCGAACGTCCCCTCGTTGGCGACGGCGTCGAGGGCGATGAGGTGTCGCAGTTCGAGGTCCCGGAGCTGGCGCATGCGCACAGCTTAGTCATCAGTCGGGCTGTTGCTCATGATGAGGGATCATCGCTAGTGCTGAAGCATGGACCGCCTCATACTGGACTCATGAGCAGCCCCACCATCTCCGCCGCCGCCCTCTCCGAGCTGGCCCTGGACCTCGTCTCGGACCTCGAGTCCGGAGACTTCGCCGCCCATGACGCCGCCGTGCGCGACGTCATCCGCGCCGCCCGCGCCCGCAACGTCTCGCCCGTCCTCGTCGAGGTCCTCGGCGACCCACGGGAGCCACCGATCGCCCGACTCAGGGCATTCGGCACGATCGCCTCGGCGCTGACGTCGAGCGCCGTCGCCGAGGCCGCGCTGACGTTCCGCTCTGCCGCCTGACGATCGGTTCCCGGCACACCGACGCGGTCGCAGCCCCTTGCCGCGCCGAGCCGAGTGCGATCGGGCAGGATCACGGGATGAACAAGCCCCCGACCAAGCCGATCAGAGCGCTCAGGAGGACGCGGCGCGACGAGCCGGCGTGGGTGTGGAAGGGCGCCGGGACCGGCGCCGGCCTACTCGGCGGGCTGGTCGCCCGCAAACTGATCAACGGGGCGCGCTCGAAGGTGAGCAGTCGCCGCGGTGCGCCGCTGAACCCTGGCGACGAGCGGACGTCGTGGCCCTACGCGCTGTTCTGGGCCGGCTTGATCGGCATCGGAGCGGCGATCGTGCGATTGCTCGCCCTCCGCGTCGTCGCCGCGGTCTGGACCCGCCGCACCGGGCGACCGGTCGCCGAGATGCCCGATTGAACCACCCGGCGGCCAACCGGCGGGCGCGCTCAGGCGGTGCGGCGGATGCGGCGCAGCGGGGGCACCGTCGTCGGCGGTTGGCGCCGCGGCGGCAGCGCCTGCAGGAGGTCGGCGGTCGCCGCCGTGACCCGCCGCACGGCCAGCTCGAACGGCTCCTCGAGCGCGGCCGACACGGTCTGCACGCCGCTCACCTTGCGGACGTACTGGCGGGCCGCGGCCTCGATCTCCTCGGCAGTCGCCTCCGGCTCGAGCCCGCGCAGGATGGTGATGTTCCGGCACATGCCCCCATCTTCGTCGCTCCGGTGCGGATCGCGTCGCCCGGACCGACACGTCAATCCGCGGTGAGGAGCAGGTCGCGTAGACGCGCGACCCCGTCGGCGCCGACGCCGATCGTCTCGACGTACCCGGCTACCGACCCGTGCTCGCGCTCGAGGTCACCGATGACGAGGGCCATCGCGTCCGGATCGGCGACGTGGAACGACGGCGGCGTCTGGGCCATCGATGCCGCCAGCTCGGGGTCCTCGGCCGCCGTCCTGGCGAGGAAGCGCTCCATGGTGTCCTGGGTCAGCTCGTAGTCGGCGACGATCACGTCTCGATCGACGCCGAGGAGGCCGAGCAGCAGGGCGGCCAGGAGGCCGGTGCGATCCTTGCCGGCCGCGCAGTGGAAGACGGCCGGCAGGTGCTCGGCCTGGGCGAGCACCTCGAGTGCGGCGCCGAAGCGCGGGCCGCCGTTGGCGAGGATCTCGGTGTAGGCGCGGTGCAGGAACTCCGTCGCCGGGAGGTTCTCGCGGATCGCCGCATCGCGGTCCCAGGTCTGGTCGAGCACTGACAGGTGGTGGAACGTGACCGGGTACGTCTCGACCGGGAAGCGACCGCGGCGGTCGAGCTCCCGCTCGGTGCGCAGGTCGATGACGGCCTTGAGGCCGAGCGGGCGCAGCGCCTCGACGTCGGCGGCCGTCAGGCGACCGAGGCCGTCGGCGCGGAACACGGTGCGCCAGCGGACGTGGCGGCCGTCGGCGGCGGCGTAGCCACCGAGATCGCGGAAGTTGAACACGCCGTCGAGCGTCAGGTTGCGGGTTGGAGATGCCGTCGACACGGCGCCCACGGTACGGGAGCGGCCGACGAACACGGTGACCGGGCGACGACCACGACGTGAACAACCGGTGCGCACGCGCGGGCGGAAGCGGGGCATCGCGGGCCTCCACTACGTTCCCCACACGATGGAACTGACTGCCGAGGAACACCGTCTGCGCGAAGCCAGGACCGGGGTGCCGTGGCGCTTCCTCGGGCCGTACCTGAGCGAGCGGCAGTGGGGCACGGTCCGCGAGGACTACAGCGACAACGGGGACGCCTGGTCGTACTTCAGCCATGACGAGGCCCGCTCGCGCGCCTACCGCTGGGGTGAGGACGGACTGGCGGGCATCTGTGACGAGCACCAGCGGATGTGCTTGTCGATCGCGCTGTGGAACGAGCAGGACCCGATCCTCAAGGAGCGGCTCTTCGGGTTGACCAACAGCGAGGGCAACCACGGCGAGGACGTCAAGGAGTACTACTTCTACGTCGACAACCTGCCGACCCACAGCTACCAGCGCTGGCTCTACAAGTACCCCCACCGGGCGTTCCCGTACGCCGACCTCGTGGCGACGAACCGGGACCGCTCGCGCGTCGAGATGGAGTACGAGCTCATCGACACGGGCGTCTTCGACGACGACCGCTACTTCGACGTCGAGGTCGTCTACGCCAAGGCCGACCCGGGTGACCTGCTGGGACGGATCACCGTCCACAACCGCGGCCCGGTGGCCGCACCGATCCACATCCTGCCGACGCTGTGGTTCCGCAACACCTGGACGTTCCCGCCCCACACCGACCGGCCGACGATGAGCCGCGCCGAGACCGCTGCCCACACCGTGCGCGCCGAGCACCCCGAGCTCGGCGTGTGGCACCTGCACGCCGAACCGGGCGCCGAGCTGTTGTTCTGCGACAACGAGTCGAATGCCGCCCGGCTGTGGGGCGTCGAGGAGTCTCCGCCGTACCCGAAGGACGGCATCGCCGACCACGTCATCCACGGCGCCGGCACCGTGAACCCCGACGGCACCGGCACCAAGGTCGCGGCCCACGTCCGGCTCGACGTCCCGGCCGGGGGTTCGGCGACGACGTGGATCCGCCTGACGAGGGGCGAGGCGCTCGCCGCGCCGTTCGACGACGTCGAGTCCGTCGTCGCCGCCCGGTTGGCCGATGCCGACGAGTTCTACGGCGCGATCACCCCGGACACCGTGTCGCCCGACGCCGCGGCGGTGATGCGCCAGGCGCTCGCCGGGATGCTGTGGTCGAAGCAGTCGTACTACTTCGACGTCGACGTCTGGTTGCAGGAGCACCAAGCCCACCCGTTGCGCAACCCGCAGCGCCAAGGCACCCGCAACGAGGCCTGGTTCCACATGCTGAACCACGACGTCATCTCGATGCCCGACACGTGGGAGTACCCGTGGTACGCGGCGTGGGACCTGGCGTTCCACTGCGTGCCGCTGGCCATGGTCGACCCGGACTTCGCCACGTCGCAGCTCGACCTGATGCTGTCCCAGGTGTACCTCCACCCGACCGGGCAGATCCCGGCCTACGAGTGGAACTTCGGCGACGTCAACCCGCCGGTCCACGCCTTCGCCACGCTGTTCATGCACACCGTCGCCGGGAACTTGGGCGCCGTCGACCTGCCCTTCCTGCGCCAGTCGTTCACCCGTCTGCTGCTCAACTTCACGTGGTGGGTCAACCGCAAGGACCCGTCGGGCAAGAACGTGTTCGAGGGCGGCTTCCTCGGGCTCGACAACATCGGCGTGTTCGACCGCAGCGCGCCGGTGCCCGGAGGTGGTCACCTCGAGCAGGCCGATGGCACCGGTTGGATGGCGCTGTTCAGCCAGAACATGCTCGAGCTCGCCCTCGAGCTGCTCCAGGACGACCCCGCCTACGCCGACTTCGTGCTCAAGTTCGCCGAGCACTTCCTGTTCATCTCCGCCGCGATGGACCGCGTCGGTGACAACACGGACGAGATGTGGGACGAGGAGGACGGCTTCTTCTACGACGTGCTGCAGCTACCCGATGGCCAGGCGCAGCGGCTGAAGGTCCGCTCGATGGTGGGCCTGCTGCCGCTGTGCGCCGTGACGGTGTTCGACGGACGACTGCGCGAACGCTATCCGGCAGTGTCAGCGACGATGCGCGACTTTCTCGACTCGCATCCGCAGCTGACGCGTGTCATCCACGATCCGGCGCGGCCGGGCTGCGAGGGCAGACACATGGCGGCGGTGCTCGACGAGACGCGCTTGCGGCGCGTGCTCGAGCGCATGCTCGACGAGGGCGAGTTCCTGAGCCCATTTGGCATCCGCTCGCTGTCACGCGCTCATGAGGCCGAGCCGTTCGTGTTCCCGGTCGGCAATCAGGAATACCGCGTGTCGTATCTGCCAGCGGAATCCGACAGCGGCATGTTCGGCGGCAATTCGAACTGGCGCGGCCCGATCT
>JBEVOM010000092.1:0-4279 GCA_040507575.1 Ilumatobacteraceae bacterium | reverse complement strand
AGGACGGGAACATCCCGGCCGAGGCGATCACCTACCAGGAGGAGCAGGGCCGCACCGCCTTCGAGGCCGGCAAGCTGCTGTTCCTCCGCAACTGGCCGTACGTGTACAGCCTCGCGAAGACCGACGGCTCGTCGAAGGTCAAGGACACCTTCGGCATCGCCCCGATCCCCGGCAAGGACGGCACCGGCGCCTCGACGCTCGGTGGTCACAACGCGGCGATCAGCGTCTACTCGAAGCACAAGGCGACCGCGCACGACTTCCTCGAGTACCTGGAGTCGGACGAGACGCAGAAGTTCTTCGCGACCCAGGGCTCGCTCGCCCCGGTCGTCGGTGACCTCTACACCGACTCCGAGCTCACCGCGAAGCTGCCCTACCTGCCCACGCTGCTGAAGTCGATCGAGTCGGCCGAGCCGCGCCCCGTCACGCCGTTCTACCCGGCCGTGACGAAGGCCGTCCAGGACAACACGTACGCCGCCCTCAAGGGATCCAAGAGCGTCGACGAAGCCCTGAAGGACATGCAGGCGGCCCTCAAGACGGCCACCAGCAGCGGCAGTTAGCCCGGAAGTACGCGGCGTTCGCCGCATCGGACCGGCGCGCCCCGCTCAACGGCAACGCGAAGCGTTGCGCGGGGCACGCCGACCGAGCCTGCGAGGGAGGACGGGGCGACCCGGCCTCTGATCGCCCCATCCTGCGTTCCGACACCCGGCAAGGAGGCCGTCACGTGTCAGCAGCAACCGAGATCCCCGCCGCCATCCCCAACCCGACGGGCACGGAGCCGCAGAAGCGGCGCAAGGGCGGACTCAACGCCGAGCACGGCCGCTGGGCCGTGTACCTCATCGGCCCGACGATCGTGCTCCTCGCCATCGTCATCGGCTACCCGGTCGTCAGCGCGATCATCCAGTCGTTCCAGCTCGACCAGGGCCTCGACAAGACGACGCAACTCTTCGTCCAGGGCGGGTTCGCCGGCGTCACGAACTACGTGCACTGGCTCGGCCAGCAGTGCGGCAACGTCACCTGCCCGCCCGGCAGCCTCGGCAGCCAGTTCTGGGTGTCGATGGGCAACACGTTCTTCTTCACCGTCGTCACCGTCGCGCTCGAGACCGTGATCGGCGTGTGGATGGCCATCATCATGAACCGCGACTTCAGGGGCCGCGCCCTCGTCCGTGCCGCGATCCTCGTGCCGTGGGCCATCCCGACCGCCGTCACCGCGAAGCTCTGGTACTTCATCTTCGACGCGAACGGCGTCCTCAACCACGTCCTCGGGCAGCAGATCCTCTGGACGAGTGGCGAGTGGGCCTCGCGATGGGCGGTGATCATCGCGGACACCTGGAAGACCACGCCGTTCATGGCGCTGCTCATCCTCGCGGGTCTGCAGCTCATCCCGGAGGAGGTCTACGAGGCCGGCAAGATGGACGGCGCCTCGACGGTGCAGCGCTTCTGGAACATCACGCTGCCGCTCATCAAGCCGGCGCTCATGGTCGCCGTCCTGTTCCGCGTGCTCGACGCCCTCCGCATGTACGACCTCCCCGCGATCCTCACCGGCGGTGGCGGTGGTTCCGGCAACGCCACGACCACGCTGTCGATCCTCGTCGTCGACCAGATCCGGCAGGGGTTCAACTCCGCGTCGGCGCTCTCCACGATCACGTTCCTGGTGATCTTCATCGTCGCGTTCGTCTTCGTCCGGTTCCTCGGCGCGAACGTCGTGCAGACGCAGGCAGCCCAGCAGAAGGGTGAACTCAAGTGACCCTCGCAGCCGACCGACCCCGCTCCGCGGCGCGCTCCCGCGACCGCGCCACCGACCACACCCAGGTGCGCGTCAAGCGCCACACCGGTCCCAAGCTCCGGACCGGGATCCAGGCGACCGTCATCGCCGTCTGGTGCCTGCTGCCGTTCTACTGGATGGTGGTGACGAGCTTCCGTGACGTCGGGTTCACGTTCGACCCGACGCCGTGGTTCACGCACTTCACGCTCGCGAACTACGAGACGGCGTTCTCCACGGCGCTCGGCAACCACCTCGGCCGGGCGCTGCTGAACAGCCTCATCATCGGCGGCACGGTGACGATCATCGCGCTGCTGGTCGGGACGAGCGCCGCGTACGCCCTGGCCCGCCTGGAGTTCAGGGGCAAGTCCCTCATCGCCGGCGCGATCCTCGCCGCGTCGATGTTCCCGGGCGTCGCGCTCATCTCCCCGCTGTTCCAGCTGTTCACGGACATCGGCTGGATGGGCTCGTACCAGGCGCTGATCCTGCCGAGCATCTCGTTCGTGCTGCCGCTGACCGTCTACACGCTCGCGAGCTTCTTCCGTGAGATGCCGTGGGACCTCGAGGAGGCGGCCCGCATCGACGGGTGCACGCGCGTGCAGGCGTTCCGACGGATCATCCTGCCGCTGGCAGCCCCCGCCGTGTTCACGACCGCGATCCTGGCGTTCATCTCGTCCTGGAACGAGTACCTCATCTCGTCCCAGCTCTCGAGCGACGCGACGCAGCCGGTCACGGTCGCCATCGCGGGCTTCCAGGGATCGGTGCCGCACCAGGAGCCGTACACCGCCGTCATGGCGGCGGGCACCATCGTGACGATCCCGCTCGTGATCCTCGTGCTGGTCTTCCAGCGGCGCATCGTGGCCGGCCTCACCGCCGGTGGCGTGAAGGGCTGACGGCCATGGCGCAACGTGGTCCGTCCCGTCCCACCGCCCGCATCGAGGAGGCGATCGGCTTCGTCGGGATGTTCGGGATCCTGTTCCTCGGCGTCACGGTGTTCTGCGAGGTCACCGGTCGGCCGGCGCTCGGATGGGCGCTCACCCTGCTCGTGTGCGTGCTCGCCGTCGTCGCGCTCGACCGGTGGCGGGTCGCGGTGCTCCGCCGGACGGCCTCGACGGACGGCGTCGGGGGAGCACCTGCGGCACCGGTGCGGCGAGGTGCTCGCACCGCTCGTGGTGTCGTCGCACCGTCTCGGCGGACCGCCCCGGTCCCGTCCGCGGACGGACGTGTCCACCGGCACGTCGGCTGGGACGAACTCGCTCCCGCCGGGCGCCGACAGCTCCACGCGACCCGACCGACGCACGCGACCCGGCCGGCGCACGCGCCAGCGCAGACCGGCGCCGTCGGTGACGTGACGCGGCCGTCGGACGGCTGACGGGCCTCCAGGCAGTGGCCACGGGCATCCAGGAGATCGCGACCGTCACCGGACTGTCCAAGTCGACGGTGTCCCGCGCCCTGCGGGGCATGTCGACGGTCGCCGACTCCACCATCGACCAGGTGCGGCGGGTCGCCGACGAACTCGGGTACGTCCCGAGCTCGGCGGCGGCCGGCCTCGCCACCGGACGGCAGCGCGCCGTCGGGGTCGTCGTGCCGGTCATCGACCGGTGGTTCTACGTGCAGGCGCTCGGCGGCGTCGACACCGAACTGCGGCGGGCCGGGTACGACCTCGTGCTGTACAACCTCGGCGGACCCGGGGGAGACCGGGACCGGGCGTTCCGACGCTCCATGCTCCGGCACCGCGTCGACGCCCTCGTGCTGCTCTCGCTCGTCCTCGACGAGACCGAACGCGCCGAGCTCGAGCTGACCCGACACCCGATGATCGTCATCGGCGGACCGGCCCCGGGGCTCCGGAACGTCGGCGTCGACGACGTCGCCGTGGCGGGGATCGCCGTCGACCACCTCTGCTCCCTCGGGCACCGGGCCGTCGCGTACGTCGGCGGGCAGGACGAGGCCGGGATGAACGTGGCGGTACCGTGGCTGCGGCGGGACGGCTTCACCCTGGCCATGCGCCGGCACGGTCTGTCGGTGCGCGGGGACTGGGTGCTCGACGGGCGGTTCTCGTTCGCGGGCGGGGTGGACGCGGGCCGGGCGCTCTTCGGGCCGGGCGAGCGGCGCGACCGGCCGACCGCGGTCTTCTGCGCATCCGACGAGATGGCGCTCGGGGTGGTGCTCGCCGCCGAGCGTGCCGGGCTGGCCGTCCCGGGCGACGTCTCGGTGATGGGCATCGACGGGCACGAGTACGGGGCGGTCGTCGGGCTCACCACGGTGGCGCAGGACCCAGTCGCGCAGGGGCGGAGCGCGGCCCGGGCGGTGCTCGCCGAGGTCGACGGGGCGGCTGCCGGACCGTTGCCGGCGTCGCCGGCGCACCTCGTGGTCCGGCGGACGACGGCGCCGCCACGGTGAGCGCGTCCCGACGAGCGGCCCGGTCCGGCGCCGTGGTGGCCGGCCCGCGTCGGCCCGGTGGCGCCCGGCCCGGTCGGCGCCGAGGTGGCACCACGAATCCGACGTCGAACCAGGCCGACG
>JBEVOM010000206.1:0-27437 GCA_040507575.1 Ilumatobacteraceae bacterium | reverse complement strand
TCGCCCTCAAGAAGACGATCGGTGTCAGAGTGTCCGACGACGAAGAGGTCCAGGGCCTCGACCTCGCCGAGCACGCCGAGACGGCCTACCACGACGCGGCCTGAGAGTAAGAGAGAACGACATGAAGCTCATCACCGCCATCATCAAGCCGTTCAAGCTGGACGACGTGAAGGACGCCCTCAAGGCGTCCGGCGTCGTCGGTCTGACCGTCACCGAGGTCCGTGGGTTCGGTCGCCAGGGCGGCCACACCGAGACGTACCGCGGCACGGAATACCAGATCGACTTCGTCCCAAAGGTCAAGCTGGAGATCGTCGTCGACGACGCGATCGTCGACGGCGTGATCGACGCCGTCGTCGCGGCCGCCCACACCGACAAGATCGGCGACGGCAAGGTCTGGGTCAACGACATCGACGACCTGGTACGGATCCGTACCGGCGAGCGCGGTCCTGACGCCATCTGACGTCGCGGGCTCACCACCTGAGGCCACGGCCACCGATCCGCCGTCCGGTACCGTCCGGGCGATGGGTCGGTGGCCGTGCGTCGCGCTCGCCGCCGTGGTGTCCCTGACCGCCTGCAAGAGCGGCGACGACGACGCGGCCGCGGATCGTGCGGTGACGACCGACGCGATCGCCACCGCCGCGCCCGCCTCGACCGTCCCGCTGACGACGGCGTCGACCGCCGCCGCCAACAACACGACGACGACGACGACGAGCATCACGACGACGCGCACGACGCCAGCTACATCGCCGGCCCCCACGACGGTGCCGGTCCTGAGCGGCCTCGTCACCGACGCGCTCGCGGTTCGTGAGATCGGCCGGTCGGTCGAGGGGCGTCCGATCACCGCCGTCGAGCGGGGCACGCCCGGAGGGATCCCGATCCTCGTCATCGGCGTGATCCACGGCGACGAGGACGACGGCGTCGCGATCCTGGAGCGTCTGGCGACAGCTGCGGTCCCGCCCGGCATCGACTTGTGGCTGGTCGAATCGATCAACCCCGATGGCCAGGCCGCGCAGCAGCGCGGGAACGCCGCCGGCGTCGACCTCAACCGCAACTTCCCGCACGACTGGGGCCCGATCGACGAGCCGGGTGACCCGGAGTACGCTGGCACCGGACCGGCGAGCGAGCCCGAGACGCAGGCCGTCGTGGCCTTCGCCATCGAGATCCGGCCGGCGCTCGGACTCTGGTACCACCAGGACCTCGATCGGTTGTCGCCGGGCACGGGACTCGAGGGACGCCTGAAGGAGCGCTACAGCGAGCTGACCGGCGTGCCGATCCTGCGCATCACCGGCGGCACCTACACCGGTGTCGCGGCGACGTGGCAGCGCAACGCGCTCGACAGCATCTCGTTCATCGTGGAGCTCGGTCCGACGCTCTCGCCCGCCGAGGCCGACGCCCACGCGGCCGCGGTGCTCGAGATCTCGACGATGGTCGTGAACGGCTGAGCGCAACGGCTTCAGGCGCCGTCGGCGATCCGCTTGTGGTGGAGGATCACCTCGTCGACGATGAACCGCAGGAACTTCTCGGTGAACGCGGGGTCGAGGCCGGACTCGACGGCGAGCGTGCGGAGGCGAGCGATCTGTTGCTCCTCGCGGGCGGGATCGGACGGCGGCAGCCCGACGTCGGCCTTGTACCGCCCGACGGCTTGGGTGATCTTGAACCGCTCGGCAAGGAGGTGCACCAGGGCGGCGTCGATGTTGTCGATGCTGGAGCGGTACTCGCGCAGCTGCGGGTCACTCACCGCCGATCGCCGATCAGGCCGCGCCGGCCGGCTGCGGTGAGCGGGCTCACAGGATCGGCTCGCCGTACATCTCGCCGAGCGGGTCCGACAGCAGCTCGATGCGCTCACCGTCGGGCCCGCGCAGGTACATCGAGACGCCGTCGACGTCGTGGTGCTCGATGCCGGCGGAGTCCAGCCGCTCGCGCAGCAGTTGCCAGTTCGCCGGCTCGACGCTGATCGCCAGGTGGTGGTGGCCGCCGAGCACCTCGGCGTACGGTCCGACGTCGAGTCCCGGGAAGTCGAAGAACGCCAAGGCGTTCCCGCCGCCGATGTCGAAGAAGAAGTGGGTCGAGCCGGCATAGTCACGGTTCTCGAACACCTCGGTCAGCGGGAAGCCGAGGACGCCCTGGTAGAAGGCGATCGTCCGCTCGACGTCCGACGAGATGTGGGCGGTGTGGTGCACGCCGCGGGCCGTGCTCGCCGGCCGCACGTCACGCGGGGCGATGTAGGTCTCGCGGAGCCGCTGCCACTCGGCGCTGCGGTCGAGCGCAGGTGCGGTCGGCGACGGGTCGGTCATGCCCCGAGTGTAGGAGGCGCCCCGTGGGCTCAGAAGGCCCGGGTGGTACCGATCGGCTCGGACCGCCGGACGTAGCCGAGGACCGGCGTCGCCCGCACGCGGGCGCGGGCGCCCTGGGGCACGGCCGTGCGCTCACTCGACAGCCAGGCGCTGATGCGGTCCGTGCGACCGTCGTCGACGGCGATGAAGAGGGCGAAGCGGTCACGGCGGGCCAGCGGCCGCAGGATGCGCGGGAACGGCACGACGCGTTGCGGGCGGCGGGCCCGCACGACGACGCCCTGGCGTTCGACGGTCGAGAAGAGGTCGAACGCGCCCGCGATCACGAGCCAGACCATCCACAGCATCGGAACGATCAGGCAGGCGGCGAGGACCAGCGCGATGTCCTCGATGAGGTCGGCCTGGTCCGGGAAGTCGTCGATCAGACCCGTCAGCGCGTCGCCGCGGGCGACCTCCAGCAGGTACTGCTGCAGCATGATCAGCCCGCCGCCGACGACGAGACCGAGCAGGAGCATCAGCGCGGGGTGACGACCGTACCCGGGTCGGAACGGGTAGCGGACCCGTACGACGTGCCACTCGCCGGTGGCGTTGCTCCACGCCAGGCGGTCGTCCTCGGGCACGATCGGCAGCTCGTCGGCAGCGCGGTCGGCGAGCCCGAGCGCCGACGCGTAGGCGAGGGCCCGACTGGTGCTGTTGGCCGCCCCGGCGGACGCACCTTCGAAGCCGCGCGGCTCCATCCACGCCCGCACGCACAACCAGTGCTCGGCCCGCACGAGCCCGCGCTGCGTCGGCCGCTGGGCCCGCGAGCGGGCCCGCTTCACGATGCGCCGGGCGACCAGCAGGATGGCGAGCGCGACGGCGAAACCGATGGCCCGCGAGGGCAGCGAATCGATGACGGCCTCGTCCTCGCCGGTGCGCATTGATCGCCACCACAGCAGTCCCGAGAGGACGAGCGTGATGGTCGGTCCGCCCAGCGCGAGGATGCCGAAGCGGCGCTTCGACAGTCCCTGCCGGCGGGCATCGCGCACGACCGACGACGTGAACCGGCGCCACCACTTCCGGTGCAAGCGGAGCCCGGCGATCTCGATGCCGGCGCCCGTCACACCCGTCAGCGTGCCGGCCGTCAGCTTGTGGACGTGGTTGAGGACCTGCTGCTCGTACCCCTTGAGCGCGTCGCCCTCGCGGCCCCTGCGATCGGTCAGGACCACGACCTCGTGCTCGGTGTGCTCGATGCGCAACCAGCCCCGCGCCACGAGGTCGAGCAGCGTGGCGACGGCGGCCGGCGGCGTCACCACGAACCCGTTGGTGAGCAGGCTGGCGACGGCCGGCGACTCGGCACCCAGCTCGGCCGACGGGGCCGAGGCGGGGATGCGCGGTGGGCGGGTGGCGATCCCGGCGTACAGGAGCAGGGCCATCGTGGCCAGCAGCAGCACCACCGACCAGAGCAGCGCGGCGGGTTCGGGGCGGGTGAAGAACGCCAGCACGGCGATCAACCACCTCCCACGACGCCGCCGATCACGGCGTCATCATGGCACAGCGGCGAACATGCGATCGGCGTCAGGTGCGGCCGGCCAGCCCATCCGAGTGCCGGAGGGCGATGGCGTGTTGGCGGGCGGCCGTGTCGGCCGTCGACACTCCGACGACGGCGAAGACTCGGATGAACGCGACGGTTCGGGCGGGTGACGTCACGCCCCGTCGTCGGACGGCATGGTGTCGGACGGAGTGCGAGGCGGGGTCGGCAAGACGTCGATCCCGGCGTCGTCGAGTCCTGCTTTGAGCGCCTCGCGCAACGCCCGCTGCAGGCGGAACTGGGCGCCCGGGGATGTCTTCACCAGCAACCGCAGCGTCACGCCCTCGGCGGTCACGGTCTCGACGCCGAGGATCTCGGGCGCCTCGAGCACGATGCCGGCGTACTCGTCCGAGGCGGTCACATCAGCAGCGACGTCGTGCACGACGCGGCGTGTCGCGACGAGGTCGGCGTCGTAGGCGACGATGACGTCCACGACCGCCACCGACCACAGCTTGGAGCGGTTGCCGACGCGGCGGATCTCGCCGTTCGGCACGTGCCAGACCGTCCCGTCCTGGCCGCGCAGCACCGTCGCTCGCAGCGTGATCTGCTCCACCGATCCGATGGCCACGCCGAGGTCCACGGCATCGCCGATCCCGTACTGGTCCTCGATGAGCATGAACAGGCCGGCGACGCAGTCCTTCACGAGGTTCTGGGCGCCGAAGCCGATGGCGATGCCGGCGATCCCGGCGCCGGCGATGAGCGGCGCGAGGTCGATGCCGATCTCTCCGAGCACGAGGAGCGTGGCGACCACCCAGATCAGCACGCTGGCCGTGCTGGCCACCACCGTGGCGATCGAGGACGCGCGCGCCTCGCGACGCGGGACGTCGTCGCCGGAGGCCATGCCGACGCGCTGCAAGGCGCGTGTTGCGGTGTCGCGGTCGGCGGCGACGAGGCGGCGGACGCCACGCCGGATCGCCCGACGGGCGAGGCGCGCGGTCACGGCCGCGACGAGGATGATGAAGATCGCCTTCAGCGGCTTGCCGATCACCCAATCGGCGGCCCCGGCGAGCACGTCGTTGCCGGTCGCGTTCCACACCCACTCGCAGATCGCGCCCGGGCTGTCCCCGCACGCATCGACCAGTGCGGCGTCTTCGGGGGGCATCGGCGCCACGGTAGTGAGCCCTGCCGGTCCGGCCCCGACATCGAGCAGCGCGGCCGCCGACGCACACGTTGGCTAGGTTCGGCCCATGTCGCGCATCGCCATCGTCGGGACGGGCTACGTCGGCCTGACCACCGGAGCATGCTTCGCCCATCTCGGTCACGACGTCATCTGCGCCGACGTCGACGTCGACAAGATCGCCCGACTGTCGGCCGGGGAGATCCCGATCGTCGAACACGGACTCGATCGGCTGGTCGACGAGGGCCTGCGGTCGGGTCGCCTCTCGTTCGTCGTCGGGGCCGCAAACGCGGTGAAGGACTGCGACATCGCGTTCCTGTGCGTCCCGACGCCGCAGGGCGAGGACGGCAGCGCCGACCTCTCCTACATCGAATCGGCGGCCCGAGAGATCGCGCCGCACCTGCCATACGAGAGCGTCGTCGTCAACAAGTCGACGGTGCCCGTCGGTTCGGCCCGCGTCGTCGAGCGGGTGCTCGACCGGCCCGACGTGAAGGTCGTGTCGAACCCCGAGTTCCTGCGCGAAGGCTCGGCGGTGCAGGACTTCTTGAAGCCCGATCGGATCGTCGTCGGCAGCACGGACCAGGCGGCGGCGATCAAGGTGTCGTCGCTCTACCTCGGCGTCGCCGCCCCGGTGCTGGTCACCGATCCCGCGTCGGCCGAGACGATCAAGTACGCGGCCAACGCGTTCCTCGCGACCAAGCTGTCGTTCGTCAACGCGGTCGCGGCGATCTGTGAGGGCGTCGGCGCCGATGTCAACGACGTCGTGCTCGGCCTCGGCTACGACAAGCGGATCGGTCAGGACTTCCTGCGTCCCGGCCCTGGTTGGGGTGGGAGCTGCTTCCCGAAGGACACGCGCGCCCTGCTCAAGATCGCCGACGACGCCGGGTACTCGTTCGACCTGCTGGAGGGCGTCGTCACTGTCAACGACGAGCAGTTCGACCGCGTGACCCAGAAGGTCGTCGACGCCGTCGGCGGCGACGTCTCGGGCCGTCACGTCGCGGTGTGGGGGCTCACGTTCAAGGCCAGGACCGACGACCTGCGCGAGTCACCGTCGGTCGCCATCATCGAGCGGCTGCTGGCCCTCGGGGCGACGGTGAAGGGCCACGACCCGACCGTCATGGGTCCGAAGCCGGGGGTGCCGGCGGGCGTCGTCGTGTGCACCGACCCGTACGAGGCGACCGACGGTGCCGACGTGCTCGTCGTGCTGACGGAGTGGGACGACTACCGGTGGCTCGACCCCGGCAAGGTCACCGTCGGGATGGTCGGTCGGTCGGTCGTCGACGCACGCAACCTGCTCGATCGCAGCGAGTGGCGGCGGGCCGGGTTCCAGTACTCCGGCATCGGCAGGTAGGCGTGCCGCGCATCGTCGTGACCGGCGGGGCCGGCTTCCTCGGCTCGCACCTGTGCCGGGCCTTGCTCGACCGCGGGGACAGGGTGATCGCCATCGACAACCTGGTCACGGGCTCGATCGCCAACGTCGAGGAGCTGTTCGGTCACCGCGGCTTCACGTTCGTCGAGCACGACGTCAGCCAGTACGTCTGGGTGCCGGGCGAGGTCGATGCGATCATGCACTTCGCCAGCCCCGCGTCGCCCGTCGACTTCGAGCGGATCCCGATCCAGATCCTCAAGGTCGGCGGTCTCGGCACCCACAACTGCCTCGGGCTGGCCAAGGCGAAGGACGCCCGGTTCTTCCTCGCGTCGACGAGCGAGGTCTACGGCGACCCCAAGGTGCACCCGCAGCCCGAGTCGTACTGGGGCAACGTCAACCCGATCGGACCCCGCGGGGTCTACGACGAGGCGAAGCGCGTCGCCGAGGCGATCACGATGGCGTACCACCGCCATCATCAGCTCGACGTCCGCATCGTGCGGATCTTCAACACGTACGGACCCCAGATGCGGCCCGACGACGGCAGGTCGGTGTCGAACTTCCTCGTCCAGGCGTTGCGTGACGAGCCGATCACGGTCTTCGGCGACGGCAGCCAGACTCGGTCGTTCTGCTACGTGGACGACGAGGTGCGGGGCTTCCTCGCGCTGCTCGACTCCGACGTCCACGGGCCGGTCAACATCGGCAACCCTGAGGAGTTCACGATCCGCCAGCTCGCCGAGCTGGCGGTGGACGTCACCGGGTCGTCATCGACGATCACGTTCGAGCCGCTCCCGGTCGACGACCCGGCCCAGCGCCAGCCCGACCTCACGAAGGCCCGCGAGGAACTGGGATGGGAGCCGGTCATCCCGCTGCGCACCGGCCTCGAGCGCACCGCCGAGTACTTCCGGCGCGTGCTCGAGCTCTGAGCGGCCGACGGTGGCCGACCTGCGCAGCCCGATGCAGGGCACCGTCGTGTCGTGGGAGGTCGCCGAAGGCGACACGGTGCGGGCGGGCGACGTCGTCTGCCTCGTCGAGTCGATGAAGATGCACCACGACGTCGCGGCGGCCGAGGACAGCCAGGTCGACGAGATCCTGGTCGCCGTCGGCGCCGCCGTGCTGCCGGGCGACGTGCTGGCGCTCCTCACGCCGGTGACCGTCGGCGCCGCCGACGCCCCCGCGATCTCGACCGCGGGCGACGCCCCGGCCGCCGACCCGATCCGGGCTGACCTGGCCGAATCGGTCGAGCGCCACCGGCTGACGCTCGACGGGTCGCGACCCGACGCCGTCGCCAGGCGGCGGACCCGCAACCGCCGCACGGCGCGCGAGAACATCGCCGACCTGGTCGACGACGGCTCCTTCGTCGAGTACGGACCGCTGGTCATCGCCGCCCAACGGCGTCGACGCGACGTGCAGGACCTCGTCACCAACACGCCGGCCGACGGGTTGGTCGCCGGCATCGGCACGGTCAACGCCGCCCAGTTCCTCCCCGCGGCGGCGCGGTGCATCGCCATGTCCTACGACTACACGGTCCTCGCCGGCACCCAGGGCACGCTGAACCACCGCAAGAAGGACCGGCTCTTCGAGATCGCGCGACGGCTGCGGCTGCCGATCGTCTTCTTCACCGAGGGTGGTGGCGGCCGCCCCGGCGACACCGAGGCCCCGGGGCCGACCGGGCTCGATTGCCTGGCCTTCTTGTACCTCGCCGAGCTGTCCGGCCTGGTGCCGATCGTCGCGATCAACGCCGGCTACTGCTTCGCGGGCAACGCGGCGATCCTCGGCTGTGCGGACGTCGTCATCGCCACCGAGGACTCGAACATCGGCATGGGCGGGCCGGCGATGATCGAGGGCGGCGGTCTCGGCGTGTTCGACCCGACGGAGATCGGTCCGATCGACGTGCAGCGGGCCAACGGGGTCGTCGACGTGGTCGTCGCCGACGAAGCCGCAGGCGTCGCCGTGGCCAAGCAGTACCTGTCGTACTTCCAGGGCCGGACCGCCGAGTGGACGTGCGCCGACCAGGCGCTCTTGCGCGACGTGGTGCCGGCCGACCGACTGCGCAGCTACGACGTGCGGCGCGCCGTCGATCTCGTCTTCGACACCGGCTCCGTGCTCGAGCTGCGCCGCGACTTCGGGCTGGGGATGGTGACCGCGCTCGCCCGCGTCGAGGGCCGGCCGGTCGGCGTCATCGCCAACAACCCGACCCACCTCTCGGGTGCCATCGACACTCCGGGCGCCGACAAAGCAGCCCGGTTCATGCAGTTGTGCGACGCGTTCGACCTGCCGATCGTCACGCTGTGCGACACCCCGGGGGTGATGGTCGGCCCCGATGCCGAGGCGACCGCCCTCGTCCGTCACTGCAGCCGCTTGTTCGTCACCGGCGCGAACGTCACCGTGCCGACGGTGACCGTCGTCCTGCGCAAGGCCTACGGCCTCGGCGCCCAGGCCATGATGGGCGGCAGCACGAAGGCCCCACTGGCCTGCGTCGCCTGGCCGACGGGCGAGTTCGGCGGGATGGGCCTGGAGGGCGCCGTCCGGCTCGGCTACCGGCGAGAGCTCGACGCGGCCGCGGATCCATCGGCCCGCGAGCAGCTGTTCGCCGAGCTCGTCGAGCGGATGTACGACGTCGGCAAGGGGGTGAGCGTGGCGACGTACTTCGAGATCGACGACGTGATCGACCCCGCCGACACGAGGAGGTGGATCACGGCGCTGCTCGACTCGGCGCCGCCACCGGTCCCGCGAGCGACGAAGAAGCGGCCCAACATCGACACGTGGTAGGCGCCTACTGGCCGAACATCGTCATCCACTGGTCCTTGCCGGACGGGCGGAAGACGTAGTTCTGCTCCGTGATCGCCCCCATCGACGCGCTCGACGGCATCGAGTAGCGGTGGCCGGGGAACACGATCGTGTCGGGCGGCAGGGTGGCGAGGCGCTGCAGGCTGTCGTACATCTGCCCGGCGTCGCTCCCGGGGAGATCGGTGCGCCCGCAGCCCTCGAGGAAGAGCGTGTCGCCGGACACGAGCCGTCCGTCGACCAGGAAGCACTGGCTCCCCGGTGTGTGACCGGGCGTATGGACGAGCTCGATCTCGATGTCGCCGATGACGACGACGTCACCTGGATCGTGCACCGCCAGCTCGGACTCGGCGACGCCGGTGCCGCGGGCGACCCATGGCGCCTCGGCCCGCTGCACGTGGACCGGACAGCTGACCCGCTCCAGCAGGTTGGCCACCCCTTCGATGGAGTGGCCCATGATCGAGCCGCCGACGTGGTCCGAGTGGTAGTGGGTCGCCAGGACGCCGGCGAGCACCATGCCGTCCGCCTCCACGGCGTCGACCAGATCGTCGACCGCGTACGCCGGGTCGACGAGCACGCACTCACCGGTGCCACGGTCCCCGATGGCGTAGGCGAAGTTGACCATCTGGCTGGCCATCTGGTCGCCGACCGCGAAGTCGCGTCCGGACAGCAACTGACGGAAGTACAAACGATCCGGCGCCATGTCCTGAACGCTACTGGGAGGCTCGCGACGCCGCCCGTACGCTGTGCACCCGTGCCGACGCCCCGATCTCTCGAACGGCTGACGGCCGGCCAGCTCATCGTGTTCGGCGGCGACCAGGTGGTCGAGGTCGACGAGGCGCTCGCGGCCGCGTTCGCGCCCGGCGACCGGCTCGTCGTCGTCCAGGAGTCCGGGGACCTGCTCCACGTGCCTGCGGCCGAACACGTCCTGGCCACCGAGGCCGTCGGTGCGGCGACGCACGCGTTCGCCGAGCTGGCCACGTGCACGGACGACCAGATCACCGCCTTCTACGAGCAGTTCGCACAGCGCCTGGCCGACGACGTCACGGCGTCGCCGATCCTCGCCGCGAACGCCGACGACGTGACCCGGGCCGAGCGCGCCGGGCGCTCGACGACCCGGCTCGTGCTGACCGAGGACATGCGGCGCGAGATGGTCCGTGGATTGCGCTCCTGGCGGGATGCCGCGCTGCGGCGCGACGCGCCGATCACGACGGTCGAGCACGACGGCTGGACCGTGGAGGCCCGGCGAGCTCCGCTCGGCGTCGTCGGGTTCGTCTTCGAAGGCCGCCCGAACGTGTTCGCCGACGCCACGGGCGTGCTGCGCACGGGGAACACGGTCGTGATGCGCATCGGGTCGGACGCGCTGGCAACCGCCGACGCGATCGTCACCGCCGCGCTCGACCCGGCACTCGCCGCGGCGGGGCTGCCGACCGGCACCGTCGCGCTGGTCCGGTCGCCGTCGCGGGCGGCCGGCTGGGCGTTGTTCGACGACCAGCGGTTGTCGCTCGCCGTCGCCCGCGGGTCGGGTGCCGCAGTCGCCCAGCTCGGCGCCGTCGCCCGCCAGGCCGGCACGCCGGTGAGCCTGCACGGCACGGGCGGGGCCTGGCTCGTCGCCGGCCGGCACGCCGACGCCGACCGGTTCCGGGCCGCGGTGCTGCATTCGCTCGATCGCAAGGTCTGCAACACGCTCAACGTCTGTTGCATCCCGGCCTCCCGTCCCGAGCTCGTCAGCGTGTTCCTCGACGCGCTCGATGCCGCGGCTTCCCGCCGCGACGCCGGGGCGCGACTGCACGTCGAGTCGTCGTCGCGGGATGCTGTGCCTGCGGAACGCTTCGACGACACGGTGACGGTGCGGAGAGCCGACGGCGACCACGTCGAGCCGGCGGCGTCGCTCCTCGACGCCTGTGACCTGGGGCGGGAGTGGGAATGGGAGGGTTCGCCGGAGGTGACGCTGGTGGTCACGACGGACGTCCATGCCGCCGTCGAGCTGTGCAACCGTCACAGTCCCCGGTTCGTGGCATCGGTGATCAGCGAGGACGACACCGAACGCGACCGCTTCTATGCGGCCGTCGACGCGCCGTTCGTCGGCGACGGGTTCACCCGTTGGGTCGATGGCCAGTACGCCCTCGACACCCCGGAGCTCGGCCTGGCCAACTGGCAGGGCGGCCGGCTGCTGGCTCGCGGCGGCGTGCTGTCGGGTGACTCGGTGCACACGGTGCGCCACCGGGCCCGCATCACCGACCCCGGGCTGCACCGTTGAGCACCCGGCGCGCCGCACTGGCGCTCGCCGTCGCCGTGGTGACCGTGGGCGCCTGTTCGGGTCGCGACGTGCACACCGACTCCGCGGCGACGGTCGGCTCGACCACCGGTCGTGAGTCGCCGCCCGCCGTCACGACCACTGCGCCGCCGACCCGTCCGTCGTCCACGGACGCGCCCGACACCCCCGCGCCGACAACCGACGGCGGGACCGCGACGACCGAGCAACCGGGAGCGCGACCGGCGCCGGCGGTCGAGCCGTCGACCTCCAGCGGCGACGTGCTGTACCCCGAGCTCGGGTCGGCCGACCTCGACGTCCAGTCCTATGACGTCGCGGTGTCCTACGACCCGACGACCGAGTTGCTGGCGGGCACGGTGACGATCACGACGCTCGTCGATCGCCCCCTGGCCGCGCTGGCACTCGATGCCACCGATCTGACGGTCGACGCGGTGACCGTCGATGGCGCCACCGCCTCGTTCGAGCAGTCGGGCAGCGAGCTGATCGTTCGGCCGACGGCGTCGATGCTGCCGGGCCGCGAGGTCGCCGTCGCCGTCACGTACCACGACGACGAACACGCCGCCGACCCGCCGTTCGGCTACGGGAGCGGCTGGTACCCGACCGACGGCGGGGCCTACGTCATCAATGAGCCGACCGGCGCGCGGACGTGGTTGCCGAGCAACGACCATCCGTCGGACAAGGCGACGTGGCGCTTCGAGATCACGGTGCCGGCCGGGCTGACCGCAGTCGCCAACGGCACGCTGGCCGAGGAGCGGGCTGGGGACGGCACGACGACGTGGGTGTGGACGCAGGCCGACCCGATGTCGACCTACCTCGTCCAGCTGCTCGTCGGTGACTACGTCGTGCTCGACGGCGGCCTGGCCGGCACCGTGCCGCTGACCAACGTCGCCCTGGCCGGTGACGTGGCGCAGATGCAGCCGTACTTCGACATGACCGCCGACCAGATGGCGTTCTTCGAGCACCTGTTCGGGCCGTATCCGCTGGCCGGGTACGGGTTGGCGTTCAGCGACAGCGGGCGCGGGTTGGCGATGGAGACGCAGGGCCGATCGCTGTACTCGCGGGGCGACTTCCCGGGGGGCCCACCCGGTCACGTGCAGCAGCTCTTCCTCTCACACGAGCTGGTCCACCAGTGGTTCGGTGATGCCGTGTCGCCCGAATCGTGGAGCGACCTGTGGCTCAACGAGTCGTTCGCCACGTACGGCGAGTGGCTGTGGTTGGACCATGCCGGGTTCATCAGCCTCAGCGACGAGGCGCTCGACAACCTGCAGCGCCGGCAGGTGCCGACGGAGCCGACGGGCACACCGACCGAGCCTGACCTGTTCGGCTACGACCGCTACGAGGGCGGGGCGGTCGTCGTCCACGCCCTGCGCCTCGAGCTCGGCGACGACCTGTTCTTCGCGCTGCTGCAGCAGTGGGTCGCGGACAACGACGGCACATCGCGTTCGACGGACGACTTCATCGCCCTCGCCGAGACGGTCGCCGGTCGGGATCTCGACCAGTTCTTCGCCGACTGGCTGTTCGCCCCCGCTCTGCCGGCCGCCTTCCCCGGCTGAACCCGCCAGCTGCCCCGATTTCCCCAACTGTTGACCCCAGCGGACGAAAACTGTCCGCTGGCGTCAACAGTTGACGAAATCGGACACGTCAGCGGGGCTGGAGCTGGGTGGCGGGGAACGTCGTGCCCGTGAGGGCCTCGGAAACGGTCCAGAGCTTGGCCGCCACGTCGGCGTCGCTGGCTGCGCCGCTGCGCGACACCAGCTTGGGGTGGCCGCGCTGCTCCTGGAACCCGTCCGGACCGACGTAGCTGTCGCCGGCCAGGTCCTGCGTCGCCGCATACAGCGTGGGCCAGGCCCCGTGCTCGTCGGATTGGGCCATCACCTTGTTGGCGATCGCCATCACGACCGACGTGAGCGGGTTGCCGGTGTGGGACTGCAGGTTCGTCGCCGCGTAGCCGGGGTGGGCGGCGAGCGCCCGCACCGCGGAACCGGCCGCCGTCAGCCGCCGCTCGAGCTCCAGCGTGAACAGCAGGTTGGCCAGCTTGGACTGGGCGTACGCGCCCCACGCGTGGTAGCGGCGACGCTCCCAGTTCAGGTCGTCCAGATCGATGTGACCGCTCCGGTGGACCGTCGACGAGATGGTGACGACGCGGTCGGTGATGCTCGGCAGGAGCAGGTTGGTCAGCGCGAAGTGACCGAGGTGGTTCGTCCCGAACTGCATCTCGAACCCGTCGGCCGTGCGCTGATGGGGGATGGCCATCACGCCCGCGTTGTTGAGGAGCACGTCGAGGTCGCCCGCCGTGCTCGTCGACCAGTCCGCGGCGAAGGTGCGCACCGACGCGAGGTCGGCCAGATCGAGGCGGCGGACCTCGCAGGACCCGGTGACCGTCGCCGCGGCCGCCCGGCCGCGCTCCTCGTCGCGCACGGCCATCACGACGTGGGCGCCGGCGCCGGCGAGCCGCCGGGCGGTCACCAGTCCGATGCCGCTGTTGGCGCCGGTCACGACGACCGTGCGTCCCCCGAGGTCGGGCAGGTCGGCGGCGGTCCAGCGTGTGCTCACGGCACCAGGGTAGGGGCGCCCGGCGTGGTCAGCGGCCGGTCAGCGCATCGAGCAGCCGACGCCAGGCGCGCGCCCGCAGCCGGGATGTGCGGCCGTCGCGCCCCTCGGCCGAGTCGGCGCCGACCGCGGCCCGCCGGGCGAGGTTGATGCCGAGCCACCGCATCGGCTCGGGCTCCCATCGCCTCACCGGTTGCCCGACCCATCCCAGCCGCGTGAGATCCGAGTCGCGACCGGTGATGAGGTCGGCCAACGTCCTCCCGGCCAGGTTGGCCGTCGAGACGCCGTCGCCGACGTAGCCACCGGCCGACGCCAGCCCCGTCGTGCGGTCGAAGTGCACGCTCCAACGCCAGTCCCGCGGAACCCCCAGTGGCCCGCCCCAGTGGAACGGGAAGGCCACGTCGTCGAGCACCGGGAACAGCTCGCGCACGGCGTCCACCAGCATCGCCCGGACCCGCTCGTCCGTGTCGAACGCGGGCTCGATGCGGGAGCCGAAGTGGTACGGCGCGCCCCGCCCGCCGAACGCCAGACGACCATCGGTCGTGCGCTGCCCGTAGACGATGGAGTGCCGGGCGTCGTTGAACGTCGGGCGGTCGGCCAGTCCGATGGCTGCCCACTGGCCGTCCGAGAGCGGCTCCGTTCCGACCATCGACGAGTACAGCGGCACGACGTCGCGCCGGCGCCCGGGAAGGCGGGTCGCGTACGCCTCCGTGGCCAGCACGACCACCTCGGCGCGCACTGCGCCGGCTGCGGTCGTCAGGCGGTGCGGCTCGACGACCTCGACGGCCGTCCCCTCGTGGATGGACACGCCGAGGGCCGTGGCGGCGCGGGCGATCGCATGGACCAGTCGCACGGGATGGACGGCGGCGCAGTGGGGCGTGAACGTCGCGGCGCGCACGTCGTGGGCGCGGCACCGGTCGGTGGTCTCGGCCGCGGTCAGCCAGCGCACGTCGTCGTCGCCGAACCCGAACGCCCGGGCCTCGTCGACCTCGGCGGCGAGGCGGGCGTGCTGGGCGGCGGTGCGGGCCAGCGTGATCGTCCCGCCCTTGACGACATCGACGTCCATGTCCCGGGTCGTCCGCACGACGTGGTCCACGGTGTCGTGCATGGCCCGCTGCATCGCGATCGCCGCCGGCCGCCCGTGCCGGGCGGCCAGCGGGGCGAGACCGGTGGCGAGCAGCGCCGAGCACCATCCGCCGTTGCGGCCGCTGGCGCCGAAGCCGATGCTGTCGCGTTCGAGGATCGCGATGCGCAGGGCCGGATCGGCCTCGGCGAGCGCGTGGGCGGTCCACAGGCCCGTGTAGCCGGCCCCGACGATCGCCACGTCGACGTCGAGGTCGCCGGTGAGCGGCGCGCCGGTCACCCGCTCGGCCGCGGGGAACGTCGCCGACCACAGGGATCCGGCCGACGGCGGGAGCGGTGCCATCGGGCGATCGTGGCAGACGGGCCACGGGTACGATGCTGTGGTGACTGCGCCAGCCGACGCGGCACCGCCGGTGCGACCGCCGACGGCGCTGCCGCCGCCCACCGGCTGGCCGGCGGACTGGTACCCGGATCCGTACGGCGCGCCGGTCCTGCGGTACTTCGACGGTCGGCGCTGGACGTACCGCGTCGTCGCCCCCCGACGGCAGGCCGAGCCCCACCCGACGTTGCCCATCGTGACTGCGTTCGGCGCGCTGGGGATCCTCCTCGCGTCGTTGGTCGCCAGCCGCTACCTGCTCGAGTACCTCGTCCGCTTCGACTGGCCGATCGTCGTCTACGTGGCCATCGCGGCGATCGTCGGCTACGGGCCATCGGTGTGGTGGTGCGTGTACGCCACCGGGCGGTGGAGCCGTGGCGATCGCATCGACGCCCTGGGGATGCGCCTGCGGTGGAGCGACCTCGGGTGGGGACCGGTCACGTGGCTGGCCGCGCTCGCTGTCGAGATCGTCGTCGCCGTCCTCATCGAGGTCCTGAACATCCCCTTGACCGGTAACACCGAAGGGATCGGGAACTTCGATCGCGATCGCACCTACATCATCTCGCTGCTCATCGTCGCCGTCGTCGCCGCGCCGATCGTGGAGGAGATGGTGTTCCGCGGCCTCGTGCTCCGGGGGTTCCGTAGCCGCCTGCCGGCTGTCGCCGCCGTCGGTCTGCAGGGCTTCCTGTTCGGGCTGGCCCACGTCGATCCGGTGCGCGGCACGGGGAACATCGGCCTGGTGCTCGTCCTGGGCGCCGTCGGCGCGACGTTCGGCGGCGCCGCCTACCTGTTGCGACGCATCGGGCCGACGATCGTGGCGCACGCGCTGTTCAACGGGTTCGTGATGATCATCGTGCTCACGACGTGACGAGCTCCCAGGGGCGCACGACGCGGTGGTGGTGCCCGCCGTCGGCGCTGATCACGTGCTCGACGAGGCCGGGGCGAGGATCGGCCCCCTCCACCATCTCATCGGCCTGGAGCCGCAGCGACGGCGCCCACACCGCTCGGCCGACGGTCCGGGCGCAATGGCGGTGCCCGGACGCGACCGCGCGCACGTCGGCGCCGGCGATCGCCCGCTCGAACGCCGCCCGGGCGCCCGCGATCATCTGCCAGCCGTCGACCTGGTCCCCGTGGATCGGCTGGTGCACGAACACGAGGACCGGCCCGCCGGTCGACACCGCGTCACGCAGCCAGGCATCGTGGGTCGCGGTGGCGAGGCGGTAGGCGTCCACGCCGACGAGGCGCCAACCGGCGAGGTCCCGCACGAAGTGGTCGCCTCCCCACGTCTCCCGGAACGCGGCGATGCGTCGCGGTCGGTCGGTCCCCTCGCCGTAGGAACCGACGTCGTGGTTGCCCGGGATGACGACGTACGGCACGGGCGACTGCTCCATGAGCTCCTTGGCGAACCGCCGGTCGGCGTCGTCGTCGGGATCCTCGAGGACGATGTCCCCGGTGTGCACGAGGAGGTCGGGTCGATCGGCCCGCAACCACGCGACGGTGGACGGCCACTGGGACGGCACGCCGAGCGCAGCCGAGAAGTGGGTGTCGGTGATCTGGGCGATCCGGGCGACATCCGCTGTCATGGCCCCATCATGACGCCGGCGCCCCGGCCGCGCCGGTAGCGTCGCCGGACGTGCTGCGCCGGCCGCCGGTCCCCGACACTCCGTGGCACCGGGCCGCCGCGGCGTGCAAGCGAGGTGCCGGCGAGCTCGTCCACCGGACGTGGGACCAGGTCCAGGAGCTCGGCGCGATCGGGCCGCGGACGAGGCGTGGTCGCCGCTTCGGGGCGTTCGGGGACGGCAGCGTCATCTGCTTCCCACCCGCCGCGCTGGTCAACGAGCGATACATCCGCATCGGGACCGGCACGGTGATCGGTCCGCACGTGTCCCTGTCCGCCGGCATGGTGCCAGGTCAGGAGTGTGTGACCGACCCCGTCGTGCGCATCGGCGACCGCTGCCTGATCGGTCGGGGGAGCGGCATCGTCGGCCACCTGTCGATCGAGATCGGCGATGACGTGTGGACCGGCCACCACATCTACATCACCGATCAGAACCACGGCTACGACGACCTCGAACGGCCGATCTCGGCGCAATCGATGCCCGAGCGGCCGGTGCGGATCGGTGACGGCTCCTGGCTCGGGCACGGCACCGTCGTGCTGCCTGGGGCGACCATCGGGCGCCACGTCGTGGTAGGTGCCAACAGCGTCGTGCGCGGCGAGCTGCCCGACTACTGCGTCGCCGCCGGCAATCCGGCCAAGGTCATCAAGCGCCTCGCCTGACCGCAGGCGCCACGGTACCCGCGCGGCTCAGCTGGCGAGGTCGGTGGGTGGGGAGCAGTCCGGCATGTGGTTGTCGGCCGCGAAGCGGGCGATCTTCTCGCTGATCGGGATCCCGTCGACCGCGGTCTCGGCGAACACCGCGTTCTCGCCGCCGCGCAGGATCTCGACGAACGTCCGGCGGTCGTCGAGGTACGTGCGATAGTCGGCTTCCCATTCCGGCACCAGCGCTTGGCCCTTGGGGTCGGTCGGGGCGACGGCGACGACGTCGTCGAGCATCTTCTCGAGGATGTCGGTGGCGCGGGCGACGATGTCGCCGCGCTCGGCGATCATCTCGGGGTCGTCCTGGTCGACGACGCGCATGTCCACGAGGCCCTCCCGCTCCGTGTCGGCCGCGGCGCAGACCGACTGCGCCCGCTCGGACCACGCGGCGTCGTCGATCTTGTTGATCGACTCCTTCGACGCGAAGAACAGCGCCCACACCCAGAACGCCGCGAACCCGACGACGACGATCGAGATGAGGATCTTCCAGGCGTTGATCGGCTTGGGCCCCTCGTCGAGCGGCGCCGGAGGATTCGTCGTGGCCGTCATGGGACCTCGCTCAGCTCGACGTCGCCACCGGTGCCGGCGGCCGGTAGCAGATCAGCAGCTGGAGGATGCCGCCACCGAGCCCGACGACGCCGGCGATGACGGCGCCGATCCACCCGTCCCACGCCTCCCAGTCGAGTCCGATGGCGTGGTCCAGGCTGGCCTTCCCCGGGCCGATGGCGGCGACGCCCCAGACGGCGACGGCGATCGACACCGTGTACTCGACACCCTCGCCCGGGCGGAAGACGAAGAACCCGTTCTTGCGGTGGGCGGCCCATGTCGCGACCGTCATCACGCCGATCAGCCCGGCCGCCGCCAGCGGGGTCAGCAGCCCGGCGGCGAACAGGACACCTGCGCCGATCTCGGTGCCGGCGGCGAGGCGGGCCTGGAGCTGGGGCCACTTCATGCCCATCGACCCGAACCATCGGCCCGTCCCGGCCAGCTTGCCGCCACCGAACACCTTGTTGTAGCCGTGCGCGGCGACGAAGAGGCCGAACACGAGGCGCATGACGAGCAGGGCGAGGTCGGTCGGGTCCACGGCCCGCAGGCTACGCGAACCTCTGACGAACCCGGCCGTTGGGCCCGGTAGAAACACGAGCCGTGGACCCGGACGAGACCTCTCGGCGCTTCGAGCGCGCCCGAGAGGGCCTCCGGATGATCGGCGTCCAGATCCGGCTGCACCCCCGGCCCTTCACGTTGGCCATCCTCGGCGCCGCACTCTTCGCAACGTGCACCGTGGCGTCCGGCATCGCCGTGCGGTGGGTCATCGACCATGTGATCGTGCCCCGCTTCGAGGACGGATCGGTCGCCACCGGCACCGCCGTCGCCGGCATCGCGTTCATCGTCGTGGTCGGCCTGGCACGTGCCGTCGGCGTGGTGATCCGACGCACCTGGGCGGGAAAGTGGCAGTGGCTGGTCGCCGCGTCGCTGGCCGGCGGCGTGGTCGACCGCCTCGTGCGCCAACCGGCGCCGTGGCACGCCCGCCGACCTGACGGCGACCTCGTCGCCCGGGCCGGAGTCGACGCCGACGCGTCCATCGGCGTGCTCGCCCCGCTGCCGTTCGCGATGGGCACGGTGCTCATGATCGTGATCTCGGCGGTCTGGATGCTGCTCACCGATGTCGTGATGGGAATCGCGGCGGTCGCTGTGTTCCCGGTCCTGATCATCCTCAACGTCGTGTACCAGAAGCGTGTCGACCCGTTCTACGACGCCGCCCAACGCCACCTGGGCGAGCTGTCGGCCGGCGTCCACGAGAGCTTCGAAGGCGTGCAGCTCATCAAGGCGTACGGGGCCGAGGACCGCGAGACGGACCGACTGGCGACCATCGCCGGCCGGCTGCGCTCGGCCCGCGTCGGCGCGGTTCGGCTGCGCGGGACCTTCGAGGCGCTCCTCGACGTGGTCCCGTCGATGGCGAACGTCGGCCTCGTCGTGCTCGGCGCGTACCGCGTCCAGGAGGGCGACCTCACCGTCGGAGAGCTGTCCGGGATCGTGTTCTTGTTCACGCTGCTCGTGTTCCCGCTCCGGCTGATCGGCTGGGCGCTGTCCGAGCTGCCGCACTCCCTGGCCGGCTACCGCCGGGTGCAGGAGGTGCTGGACGAACCGATCGAGGCCGACCCCCGCGCCACGATCGGTCGGGCTCCGCCCGGAGTCGGTATCCGCCTCGCCGACGTCGGGTTCACGTTCCCCGACGAAGCCCGTCCGGCGCTGGATCGAGTGAGCCTCACCGTCGGCTCCGGGCGCATCGTCGCCGTCGTCGGACCCACCGGTTCAGGCAAGACGACGCTGGTCGAGCTCGTGGCCGGCCTCATCGCGCCGACGAGTGGAACGGTCGAGGTCGCGACGGGCCGGGTGGCGACGGTGCTGCAGGAAGCGTTCCTGTTCTCCGGGACGATCCGCCACAACATGGTGCTCGGCGCGGACATCGACGACACGGCGTTGTGGGAGGCGCTGGTGCTGGCCCGGGCTGACGACTTCGTCGCCGAGACACCGCGCGGGCTCGACACGGTCGTCGGCGAGCGGGGCGTCAGCCTGAGCGGCGGTCAGCGCCAGAGGATCGCACTCGCCCGCGCCCTCGTGCGCCGGCCGGCTCTGCTGCTGCTCGACGACACCACATCGGCGCTCGATCCCGCGACCGAGGGCGATGTGCTGGCCAGCCTGCGGGGAGCCCTCGCCGGGACGACCGTGCTCATGGTGGCGTCACGGCCGTCGACGATCGCGCTCGCCGACGAGGTCGTGTTCCTCAGCGGCGGCGAGGTCGTCGACCACGGTCCGCACGCCGACCTGCTGGCCCGCCGACCGGGCTACCGGGTCCTCGTCGAAGCGTTCGAATCCGACCGGGTCAGCGGCCCGGCATGAGCCAGGTCGTCGCCGATGGCGTCCTTGCCGAGCCGGCCGGACGGTTCGGCGCTGTCGACACGATCAATCGCGGGCTGCGCGAGGCGCCGGTGCTGCGTCAGGGCTTGGGTCTGACGTGGTGCCTGGCCGCGGTCGGGGCGACAGGTCGCGTCGTCGTCCCGATCCTCCTGCAGCAGGCCATCGACAAGGGCATCAACGGTGACGGTGGCGTGCGCGTCGAGTTCGTCGCCGTCCTCGGCGTGATCGCCATCGTCGCCTTGGTCATCGCCGGCACGGCCCAGCGGGCCGCGGTCGTACGCCTCGGCCGGCGCAGCGAGCAGGCGCTGTATCACCTCCGGGCGAGGCTCATCGCCCACATCCACCGCATCAGCCTGGCCGACCACAACGAGGAACGCCGCGGTGCGCTCGTCGCCCGGGTGACGAGTGACATCGAGACGCTGGCCCAGTTCTTCCAGTGGGGTGGGTTGGCGTGGCTGCTCGACGGACCTCTCATGCTGATGGTGGCGGCGGTCATGCTGGCCTACAACTGGATCCTCGCCCTCGTGGCGTTCGCGGTCGCGGCTCCGCTGGCGGTCGTGCTGCGCATCGTGCAACGTCATCTCGTCGCCGCGTACCACGACGTGCGCGAGCGCAACGGCGACATGCTGGCCTCGATCACCGAGGTCGTGACGGGCGCCGAGACGATCCGGGCCTACCACGCCGGGGCGACGCTCGGTGGCGAGGCCGACGCGGCGATCGAACGGCGACGGGCCAGCCAGTTCCGCGCCACGGTCATCGGGGCGTTGCTCTTCCCGTCCGGCGAGGTGTTCTCCGTGTTGACGATCGCCAGCGTCATCGGCGTCGGTGTCGCCCTCGGTCCGGCCAGCGGCCTGACCGCCGGGGCGATGGTCGGGTTCGTGTTCCTCACGTATCGGTTCCTCGAGCCGATCGCCGAGTTCACCGAGGTGCTCGACCAGACCCAGACGGCGGTCGCCGGCCTGCGCCGCGTGCTCGGCGTGCTCGAGCTGCCCGTCGGTCCGCCGCCACCGCTCGACCCGCGCCCGCTGCCGGTCGGCCCGCTCGTGATCGACGTGCGTGATGTCACGTTCTCGTACCCGACGAGGGGGTTCGCGACGACCGTGGACGACGCCGTGCTCCGTCACGTGTCGGCGCTCATCCCGGCCGGCCAACAAGTCGCGCTCGTCGGTGCGACCGGGTCGGGCAAGACGACACTCGGGCGGCTCGTCGCTCGGTTCGCTGACCCGACGATCGGCGAGATCCGACTCGGTGGCGTGCCGCTCACCGAGATCGCCAACGATGAGCTGCGCCGACGCCTCGTCGTCGTCTCCCAGGAGCCGTTCCTGTTCAGCGACACGATCGCGGCCAACATCGGCTTCGCCCGTCCGGGCACGTCGATCGCCGAGATGGAGGCCGTCGTCGGACGCCTCGACGTCGCAGACTGGGTCGCCGGGCTGCCCGACGGGCTGATGACGGCGGCCGGCGAACGCGGCGACCAGCTCTCGGCGGGGGAGCGTCAGCTCGTCGCGCTGTTGCGGGCAGGCGTCGCCGACCCGGACGTGCTCGTCCTCGACGAGGCCACGTCGTCAGTCGACGCACTGACCGAGGTGCGCATCACACGGGCGCTCGGCCACCTCGCGCAAGGTCGCACGACGATCGCCATCGCCCACCGGTTGTCAACCGCGGCCCGCGCCGACCGGGTGCTCGTCCTCGCCGACGGCCGCCTGGTCGAGGACGGCCCGCATGATGAACTGGTGCGGGCCGGGGGCACGTATGCCCGGCTCTACGACGCGTGGATGGCGGCAACGGCAGCGTCCGACCCGACGACGTGATGCCGCCGGTCGTCACTCGAGGATGTCACTCGAAGATGTCAGGGTCGAGCCCGAAGGGGATCGGCCCGTCGACGCCCACGACCCGGCACCCGCCCTCCTCGAACACGAAGCTCGGCACCGCATCCGTGGCGGTGAACTCGGCGGTCGCGCCGGCCGCGACGTCTTCGACAGCCACGCTGTCGCGGTACCCGGGAGCGAGGCGCACGACGACCGTGTACGTGCGCTCTTCGGACGACAGGTTCGTGATCGTGCCGGTGGCGACGACGTCGCCGTCGTCCTGCACGCACGTCGCGATCGTCGTCTCGGTCGGTCCCGGCGTCTGATATCGGTCGATCGCCCTCGCCAGCGCGACGGAGAACACGATGCCGACGACGGCGGTGACGATGCCGGCCGCGCTGGTCACGAGGCCGGCGATGGCGAAGCCCCGACCGGCACCGTTCGCACGGGATCGTCGAAAGCCGACGATCGACAGGACGAGGCCGACGCCTGCCACCACGAGCGCGCCGAACGCGACGAACGGGACCCAGCCGACGACGACGGACACGATGCCGCACACCATCCCGGCGATGGCCATCCCGTTGCGCGCCGACCGTGACCTCGGGGCGGGACCGGCGTACGGGCCGCTGTACGAACCGTACGGTCCGGTCGGCGGCAAGGGATCGACGAAGCGCTGCCCACCCGTCGAGACGTCTGACGTCCACTGACGGTCGTTGTGGTAGCGGTACTCGAACCGACCCGTGGGGTCGGGATGCCAGCCGCTCACGGCCGCACTGTAGACGTACGCTCGCAACGTGGAGCTGCTCCTCGTCCGCCATGCCCAACCGGAATGGGTCCGCGACGGGCTGAACGTCGTCGATCCACCCCTCACCGAGCTCGGTCGCCGCCAGGCCGAGGCGCTGGCCGTCGCGATGACCGGCATCGAGCTCGACGAGGTGCTCGTCTCGCCGCTGCTACGGGCCCGCCAGACGGCCCGGCCGGTCCTCGACGCGCTCGGTCGCATCGAGGACGTCGACATGTGGTTGGAGGAGGTCAGGGACCCGAAGTGGCACGGCACGCCGGCCGAGCGGGCGACCGAGGCGTACAAGGAGCTGCGCGGTCGGTCGGCGACCGAGCGATGGAACGGGCTGCAGGGTGGGGAGAACATCCGCGAGTTCGTCGACCGGATCCGTCTGGGGGCCGAGAAGTTCCTGCAGGAGCGCGGCGTACAACAGGTCGAGACCGAGCTGCCGGTGTGGCAGATCGCCGAACCGGGGCGACGCATCGCCCTCATCGCCCACGCCGGGACGAACGCCGTCGTGATCTGCCACCTGCTCGGCCTCGCCCCGACCCCGTGGGAGTGGGAACGCATGGTGTTGCGTCACGCGTCGATCAGTCGCATCGAGGCGATCCCGCTCGGCGACGGCTACACGTTCAGCCTCACCGCGCTCTCCGACGTCGAGCACCTCGCGCCCGCCGACCGCACGCGCTGATGGGCCGCTCCGACGACAGCGCCGATGCGCTGACGACGTTCCAGGTCCTCGTGTTCACGAAGCTGGAGGGCGCGATCACCGCCGGGATGATCCACCTCGGCGATCGACTCGGGCTGTACCTCGCGATGAAGGGCGCCGCAGCCCCGGTGACGTCCGGCGAGCTGGCCGGGATCACCGGCCTCGCCGAGCGCTGGGTGCGGGAGTGGGCGTTCAACCAGGCCGCCGCAGGGATCCTCCACGTCGAGAGCGACGACGTGCCCGAGCGCTTCTCGCTGACGCCGGAGGGAGCGGCGGTCCTCGCCACACCGGAGCACGAGGCGTACGGGATGGGGATGTTCCACCAGTTGCCCCAGACCATGGCGACACTCGAGGAGTTGCCGGAGAGCTTCCGCACGGGCCTCGGCTTCGACTACGACGTCGGCGGCCCGCAAGGGGCCATCGGGGTCGAGCGCAGCTTCGAGCCGTGGAACCGCAACCACCTGCTCCCCACCGTGCTCCCGGCGCTCGACGGCGTCGTCGAGAAGCTCGTCGCCGGGGCCGAGGCGGCCGACCTCGGCTGCGGAGCGGGTGGCGCGGTGCTGCTGATGGCGGCGGCGTTCCCCGTGAGCCGGTTCACCGGCTACGACATCTCGCACCACGCCCTGGCCCGCGCCGAGGTCCGCCTCGCCGAATCCGGTCTGACGAACGCCACGTTCGCCGACCCCCGACGCGACCCGCTGCCGACCGACCACTCCCTCGACGTGGTCATCACGCTCGACTGCATCCACGACATGACGGACCCGCAGGCGGTGATGAGCTCGATACGGGAGGCGATCGCCGACGACGGGACATGGTTGCTCGTCGACATCAAGGCCCAGGAGACGTTCAGCGAGAACGTCCGGACGAACCCGATGGCATCGCTGATGTACGGCATCAGCGTCATGTCGTGCATGTCGTCGGCGCTGTCCGAACCGGGCGGCGCCGGGCTCGGCACGCTCGGCCTGCCCCAGGCCAAGGCCGAGGCGATGACCCGTCAGGCCGGTTTCACCCGCTTCCGCCGCGTCGCGATCGACCACGCCGTCAACAACTTCTACGAGGTCCGGCCATGACGTCGGGCGACGGCGGACCGGTCGCGTTGCGCTGCGCCCGGTCACTTGTTACCCTCCGGTAACTGTTGCGGGCGGGCGGCCTTGCTCTGCGTCCTGTGCTTCGGCGCGGGTCGCGCGGCGAGGTCGTAGCAACCCCTCGACGGTCGCCTGCGGGCGGACGATGGCACCTGGTCGGCCACGCGGACACTCCCTCGTCCGCCGAGCCGGCCCAGTGTCCGAGGGACCGTGAGCCCTGGGGAGGAAGCTCCGGCGACGGCGGCCGGGACCGTACGGTCCCGGCCGCAATCGCGTCCGCACCGTATCGTCGACGCCAATGCGCCTCACCCACCTGTCCCGCTCGATCGCCGCCAAGCGCGCCATCGTGACGGGCGCAGCCAGCGGCATGGGTCGGGCGACGGCGCACCTCTTCGCCGACGAGGGGGCACGCGTCGCCGTGGTCGATCTGGCTCCGGACCGCGTCGGCGCGGTCGTCGAGGAGATCAACGGCGCGCACGGCGAGGGAGCGGCCATCGGCGTCGTCACCGACGTGGCCGAGCTCGATCAGCTGAGGGCACTCGTCGCCACCGTGGTCGACCGGCTCGGAGGCATCGACATCCTCGTCAACAACGCCGGCATCTCGCTGCCCAACTTCACCCGCCAGCCCGACGCGGAGTTCGTCGCCAACTGGGAGCGCACGATCGCCGTCAACCTCTCCGCGCACGCCCACCTGGTCCGACTCGCCGTCGACCACCTGGCCGCCGGCCGGGAGGGTCGGGTCGTCAACATCGCGTCGACCGAAGCGATCGTGACCACCGCCGGCATGGCGGCATACGCGGCGACCAAGGCCGGCGTGATCGGCCTGACGAAGAGCCTCGCCGTCGAGCTGGGCCGCGATGGCATCACCGTCAACTGCATCTGTCCGGGGCCGATCAGCACGGGCATGACCGCAGCGATCAGCGACGCCGACAAGGAGACCTATGCCCGTCGCCGGGTCCCGCTGCGACGGTACGGGGATCCCGAGGAGGTGGCCCAGATCACGCTCAGCCTGTGCCTCCCGGCCGCCAGCTACCTGAACGGCGCGATCATCCCGGTCGACGGCGGGATGTCCATCCGGCACACGTGATACCTGCCTCGTTCGCTCGAGGACTCGCTCGCTCGGCGTGTCTCGCTGGCCCTGGCGGGCCGGCGCCGAGGCGGCGCCACGCTCGACCTGACCCTCCATGCGCGCTGCGGCGGGGGCCGAAGCGTCGACGAGCGCGCCTGCGGCGGCGTCGTTTGCCGTCGAGCGGGACGTGACCTGACCATCCACGCCGGGCGCTGGGCTGGGCCAGCCGATCCGGATCGAGACATCGAGATCTCGAGCTCAACGCTCAGCGCTGCGGAGTGCTGACCGGCCAGCGGCCCGGAACCATCCTGCCCCGAGGCGGACCAGCATGACCAACCCCCAATAGCCTGCAACGGTGCGGATCTCGCCGGCCCGGTACCGACTGATCACGGCGGTCGCGCTCGGCCTGCTGATCGTGATCGTCGTGTCGGGCGCCGCGGTCCGCCTCACCGGCTCGGGGCTCGGGTGCGACGACTGGCCGAACTGCAACGACCAGCGGCTCATCGACGTGTCCTCCGGGCACGCGGCCATCGAGCAGGTCAACCGCCTGTTCACCGGCCTCGTCGCGTTCGCCGTGATGGCTGCCGTGCTGGGATCGTTGTGGCGCACGCCGAGGCGCCGCGACCTGACCTGGCTCTCGGTGGGGCTCGTCGCCGGCGTGCTCGCGCAGATCGCGCTCGGGGGGATCACGGTGCTCGTCGACCTCCACCCGCTGGCCGTCCAGGGCCACATGCTCGTGTCGATGGTGCTCGTCGCCACGGCTGTCGTCCTCGTGCGTCGGGCCGGCGAGCCCGACGACGGGGTGCGGGTGCCGGCCGTCTCCACGACCACGCGGCGCCTGGTGTGGGCGATCGCCACGGTGACGGCGCTCGCCATCATCGCCGGCACGGTCGTCACCGGCGCTGGGCCGCACGCCGGCGACGAGGACGTCCAGCGCTTCGGCATCGCCATCTCGTCGGCGGCGCGCATCCACGGCACCACCGTGCTGCTGGCCATCGGCCTCGCCGTCGGGCTGGCCCTCCACCTCCAGCGGGTGCCCGCCGACCGGCAGGTCCTCCAGGGCACGGTGTCGTCGTGGATCTTCATCGGCCTCCTGCAGGGGGCGATCGGGTACATCCAGTACTTCAACGGCGTGCCCGAGCTCCTCGTCGGCCTGCACGTGGCCGGGGCGACCGCCCTGTGGTCGATGACGGTGTGGCTCGTGCTCGCCACGTCGACCGCTGTGCCTGCCGTCACAGGGGATGGAAGCATGGCCACGACAGGTCTTGTACCCTCGCGCTCCACATGACTGGGCACCAGGTGACGGCAGTGCGGGCGTCACGGGCCGCGCTCCT
>JBEVOM010000103.1:0-15209 GCA_040507575.1 Ilumatobacteraceae bacterium | reverse complement strand
CGATCGTCAGGAACGGCGCACGCTGTCCTCAACGAGCACCGAGGTGCTGACCGAGGAAGGAGGACGCCATGACGATCATCAACCAACGGCCGTTCGGCTTCAACTGACCACCACCACGGGCCGTCCTGGTCGTCGAGGACCGGGATCGGCGGGGCGAGCCCGAGGGACGATCACGGCGGCTCGACCAGATCGGGGTGGGTGCGGGCCAACCGTTGGCCCATCGTCCGGGCCAGCGCGTCGGGCAACCGCTCGTAGTCGGTGAGGGCATCGACGAAGACGGCGCCGGGCAGGACGAGCAGCCGGACATCGGTGAACGCGATGACGGTCGCCGTCCGGGGCATGCGCCGCAACAGGCCGATCTCGCCGAACCACTCGTCGGGACCCAGCCGGCGGATCTCCCCCTCGGCCACCGACGCGACGACGACCTCTCCGGTCGTGACCACGTAGAGGTCGTCGGGTTGGTTCCCCTCGGCGAACACCGTCGTCCCGGCACCCAGTTCGACGGTGCGAACCTGGTGGGCCATCCGTTCGAGCGCCACCGGGCCGGCGTCACCGAGGATCCCCAGGCTGCCGAGCCGGGCCACGATCGGCGCCAGTCGCCTCCGCTCGGCCTCGGTGCGCGCCGAGATCGCCATCAGCGGCGCCACCAACACCACTCCCATGATCACCAGCGACCCGCCGCCGAGCACGATCGCCGCCTGCAGGCTCACGACGGCGACCACGATCGGGGCGACGATCGAGGCGCAGAGCTGGGTCAGCGCGGCACCGCCGTCCTGCAGCGAGTACACGCGCCCGAGGAGCGCGTCGGGGCAGGTGCGTTGGAGCAGCGTGATGAACAGCACGTCGAAGGCGACGTTCGCCCCGCCCTCGACGACGGACAAGCCGATCGCGACTGCGGGCCGCGTCGTCACCGCCAGCAGCGCGAACGTCGAGCCCATGCCGATGGCGGCGAGTGCCAGCAGCCGACCGGCCCGTGGGCTGGCGGCGAGGCGCCCCGAGAACGGGGCCGCCAGCAGGCCGCCGATGCCGAGCCCGGCGTTCAGGGCTCCGATGCCGCTGGCACCCCAGCCGAGCCGGTCGCTCACGACGAGCACCTGCACGACCTGCTCGATCCCGAACGAGAAGTAGACGGCGACCGTGAGCACCATCAGCGGCGCCAACCCGGGTTCGTCGCGGATCGCAGCCGCGCCCTCGACGATCGAGGTCAGCATGCTCGGCGGACGTTCGTCCGTCCGCTCCGGCGAACCGCGTCCGATGTCCCCGACGCCGAGCGTCAGCAGCGCCGAGATGACGAACGTCGCGGCGTTGATCCCGAACGCGAGCGACGTGTCGGCGACCGCGATGATCGCGCCGCCGATCGCCGGGCCGATGAACCAGGCCAGCTGGTACACCGTCGCCTCGGCGGCGTTGGCGGCCGCCAGGTCGTCCTCGGTGACGAGTTGCGGCGTCGCGGTCACCGCAGCCGGCCGGTAGGCGACGCCGAGCCCGGTGGTGACGGTGACCAGCACCAGCGCGACGACCGGCGGACCACCGCCGACCGCGATGACCGTCACGCCGACCATGCCGACGGCACGGGCCAGGTCGAGGCCGACCATCAGTCGGCGCCGGTCGAAACGATCGGCGAGCACGCCACCGACCGGTCCGCACGCCGTCGCCGCGGCGAGACGGGCGATGAACGAGGCGGCCACCCAACCGGCCGAGCCGGTCTCGTCGATCAGGTACACGACGATGGCGACGAAGTAGATGAAGTCGCCGATGCTCGACACGGTGTAACCGGCGAGCAGCGCCCGCCACCGGCGATGTCGCCACGCGGCCCGGAACGTCCCCGTCTTCGGGGCCCTCACGACGCTCCTCCCGCGACGTCGCACTTCGTCGTATCGTCTCGTTGGTGGAGCACGGGTTGCTGAGCGAGCTCACCGACGCCGACCGCCGCACGGTGCTCACCCGCATGGCTCGCCGCTCGTTCCGCAAGGACGACACGTTGTTCCACGAGGGCGATCCCGGCGACAGCCTGCACATCATCGAGAAGGGCCGCGTCGCCATCCGGGTGTCGACACCTGGCGGAGATGCGGCCATCCTCACCGTGCTGCGGCCCGGCGACAGCTTCGGCGAGCAAGCGCTGCTCGACGCGAGCTCGACGCGCACGGCCAGCGCCGTCGCCTTGGAGGTCGTGGAGACCAGGACGCTGCACCGCAACGACTTCGAGGCGCTGCGCCGACAGCAACCGTCCGTGGAGCGGCTGCTCGTCGAGGTGCTGGCCGCCCAGGTGAGGCGGCTGTCGGCCCAACTCCTCGATGCGCTGTACATGCCCGTCGACGCTCGCGTCGTCCTGCGTCTCTCCGAACTCGCCGAGGTGTACGACAACGGCGGCCCCGTCGTCCGCATCCCGCTCAAGCAGGAGGATCTGGCATCGATCGCCGGGACGACCCGGCCGACCGCGAACCGCGTGCTGCAGCAACTGGCGAGCGACGGCATCGTCGAGCTGGGACGCGGACGCGTCCACGTGCTCGACCGCGCCGCGTTGGCCCGGCGCGCCGGTCACTGAGCGCGCCCGCGACGCGTCGCGCCCCATCCCCTGCCTCCCTCCTCCGTCCCGCGTACTCCCTCGGGGACGGCACGTCACGTTCCCGCCGAGTGTGCCAGATGCCTGCACGTGTGCGCCGGGACCACGCGGCCGCAGGCGCGGTGCCGCACATGGGTGCCAGACAGGGGTGTCGGAACCGGCGCCGAGAGGACGATGGAAGGATCGTGACCGTGCCAACCGTCGCCGAGGGGGACCAGGGCGCCGCGCTGCTCGCCCTGTACGACGACGCCGTCGCCGAGGTGTACGGGTACCTCCTCGCCCGCTGCCGCAACCGCACCGTCGCCGAGGACGTCACGTCCGATGTCTTCATGGGCGCCGTCGACACGGTCGCCAAGGGCGGCGTCGAGCGGGTCACGACGGCATGGCTCATCGGCATCGCCCGCCACAAGCTCGTCGACCACTGGCGCCGGGCGGAACGTGAGCGGCGCCGGTTGACCGCGGTCGCCGACGAGCCGGGCGGCGCCCCGGCGGCCACCGATCCGTGGGATGCCGAGCTCGACGTGCTCGTCGCCCGCGATGTGCTCGAACAGCTCGGCGCCCACCACCGCGCGGCGCTCACGCTGCGGTACCTCGACGGGCTCAGCGTCCGGGAGGTCGCCGACGTCCTCGACCGCACCGAGCACGCCACCGAGGCCCTGCTCGTGCGGGCCCGCCGGGCGTTCCGGGAGATCTACGACGAGACCGAGGAAGGAGCGCGGCCGTGACCAGCGATCCGTTCGAGCAGCTCCGCATCACCGAGGAGCCCCGATCCCCCGACCCGGTGTTCGTGACCGGCCTGCGCAACCGCCTGGTCGCCGCGCTCACGCCGACCGACCTGTCCCCGATCGACCTGCCCCAGAGGAGCACCACCATGTCCGAGGCATCCACCGTGTCCGCCCGCACCACCGCGACCAGCACCTTGCAGCCGTACCTGTGCGCCGAGCCGGCCGCCGCCGCCATCGACTGGTACGTCGCCGTGCTGGGAGCCAGCGAAGACCTGCGCTACACCGGAGATGACGGCCGGGTCGGCCACGCCGAGCTGTCGATCGGCGGGGCCACGTTCCTGCTCTCGGATCCGTACCCCGAGCTCGACGTCCCGGTGCTCCCGCCGCCGGCGTTGGGTGGCACACCGTTCTCGATGCACCTCGAGGTGCCCGACGTCGACGCCGTGCACGAGCGCGTCGTCGCCGACGGCCGGGCCCGCATCGGTCGGGCACCCCACGACGAGGCCTACGGGGCGCGGACGTTCGACATGGTCGACCCGTTCGGTCACCGCTGGATGATCCAGACGCCGACGGCGACGCCCTCCGTGGCGGAGATCGAGGCCGGCATGGAGGGCTTCTCCATCAGCCGGCCCGCGGCCGTCGACGACGCGACCGCGCCGGTCGAGATCGGGTACGTCACGTTCGGTTCGCCGGACACCGCCGTCGCTGCCCGGTTCTACGGCGCACTGTTCGGCTGGTCGACGGAGCCCGGCAACCTCGGCGAGGGCTACGCCCACATCGAGAACACGAAGCTGCCGATGGGCCTGACGCCGGGATCGGCACAGGAGGCGCCCGTCATCTACTTCCGGGTGACCGACGTCGCCGCGTCCGCCGCGCTGGTGCGCGAACTGGGCGGCACGGTGGTCAGCGAGGACGTCTACGACTCCGGCCCGAGCGCCGTGTGCCTCGACGACCAGGGTCGCACGTTCCAGCTCTGGCAGCCGGCTCCCGGATACGAGTGACGGCTCGCTCGTGACCCCGGCGGGGTCGGGCCGGGGTCAACCGTGCCGGACGGCGTCGGCGTTCACGGTGGCGGCGTAGCCGGCCTCGTCGACGGCCGCGACGAGGTCGTCCGCCACGAGGTCGGTCCCGTGGACGACGACGTCCTTCCGGCCCAGATCGACGTCGACTGCCGTCACGCCGGTGACGGCCGTCAGCTCACGACGCACGACCTGCGCGCAGTGGCCGCAGCTCATCCCGGGAACCTTGAGCGTGACGTGGCTCACGACTTCACCAGACGCTCGATGGCCCGGCTGGCCTCGGTGATGATCCGCTCGGACTCGGCGGCATCGTCGGATTGCACGGCGCCGGCGACGCAGTGCCGCAGGTGCTGGTCGAGGAGGCTGACGGCGACGCTCTGCAGCGCCTTGGTCGCGGCGGCGACCTGCGTCAGCACATCGATGCAGTACGTGTCCTCGTCGACCATCCGCTGGATGCCGCGAACCTGCCCTTCGACGCGCCGCAGCCGTTTGGTCAGCTGATCCTTGTTCTCGACGTAGCCGGGTTGCATGACACATACCATACCGGGGTATGTGCACAGCAGTTCACGTCACCGCCCGCATGGCGTCGAGCGCGATGTCGGCGAGCTGTTCGGTGCCGGTACGGAACGCCTCGAGCTCATCGGCGTCGATGGCCTGATCACCCATCGACCCGCGCAGCCAGCGGGCGTACACGCCCTCGCTGATCACCGCCAGCCGCCACGACCCGAACGCCACGTAGTACCCGATGCCCGACAGGTCACGGCCCGTGCGCGCCGCATAGCGCTCGAGCATGTCGGCGTAGCTCGGGAACCCTGCCTCGCCGGACGGGTCGTTGTGGCGCCGACGGACCTGACCCTGGTCGGACCAGTAGACGCCGACGTAGCCGACATCGGCCAGCGGATCGCCGAGCGTGCACAGCTCCCAATCGAGCACGGCGGCGATGCGCCCAGTCGTCGGGTCGGTCAGCACGTTGCCGAACCGGTAGTCGCCATGGGCGATCGCGGCCCCGATCTGCTCGGGTATCCGCTCGCCCAAGCGCCGCGCCACCTCGTCGATGGCCGGCAGCTCCCGCGTCTTCGATCCTTCCCATTGCTTCGTCCACCGCTTGATCTGGCGCTCCACGTAGCCGTCACGGCGCGCCAGGTCACCGAGCCCGACGGCGTCGACGTCGACGGCGTGCAGATCGGCCAGCACGTCCATCAGGTCCATGCTGGCGTCGAACCGCCGCGCCGGGTCGAGCAAGCCGGCCCGCGCCGGGCTGTCGAGCACGACACCTTCGACGTGGCCCATCACGTAGAACGGCGCGTCGTTGACGGAGACGTCGTCGCACAACCCGAGCGCAGGCGGCACCGGCACCGCCGTGCCGCCCAACGCGTCGATGATGCGGAACTCGCGGCCCATGTCGTGCGCCGACTCCAGCACGTGGCCGAGCGGCGGGCGTCGGACGACGAACCGCCGACCGTCCCCGCCGGTCACAGCGAACGTCAGGTTCGACCGGCCCCCACCGATGACGGTGGCCTCGAACGGGCCCTTGGCGCCGTCGATGTTGCGTTCCAGCCAGGGCCCGACCCGTCCCAGGTCGAGTCCGTCGAGCACCGGGCCACCGTAGCTGGGGACGCCAACCGGCCGCGAGCCGTGGGCGACCACCCGACCTGCTCGCGCGCCCGGCCCGTGGCGGGCGAGGTCACGGCCGCCGCGGCCGTCGGTCGTGGTTGGCGGTGTGCCAGTCGGCGACGGTCGGGAAGTCGTCGATGGCGTGGTGTCCCTTCCCGACGGTGATGCGTTGGCTCGCGTAGATCCCGCGGTGGCTGGACGTCACGTACGCGATGACACATCCGAGCGCGACCGGGACGACGGCGCCCCGACCGAACAGCTCGACGCCCATGATCGTGCAGGCGAGCGGCGTGTTCGCGGCGCCGGCGAAGACGGCGACGAACCCGACCGAACCGAGGACGGCGACCGGGATCGCGAGCGGCCCCGCGAGCGCGCCACCGAGCGTCGTGCCGATCACGAACAACGGGGTGACCTCGCCGCCCGGGAACCCGCAACCAAGGGCGATGACGGTGAACACGAGCTTCCAGGCGAACGCAGTGGTCCCCGGGTCGATGCCAGCCAAGGTCTGGTCGATGAGCGGCAATGAGAGCCCGAGGTAGTCCCGACCCACGAGCAGCATGAGGATCACCGTCGCCACACCTCCCAGTGCGAGCCGGGCGGGAGGCCACGGCACGACGCGCGCCGCCGCTCGCTTGACGACATGGGTGGAACCGCTGAAGCAGGTCGAGACCAACCCGAACGCGATCCCGGCGGCGGCGACCTTGAGCAGGAACGTGGCGTCGAGATCGACGACCATCTGGGGCAGCAGCGGATGCTCGTACCCGAGGCCTGACACCACCCGATCGCCGACCACGGACGCGACGAGCGCCGGGACGAGCGCGTCGTAACGGATCCGTCCGACCGCTTGGACCTCGAGCGCGAACACCGCGCCGGCCAGCGGGACCCCGAACACCGAGCCGAACCCGCCCGCGATCGCGGCGATCAGCAGGAGGCGACGATCCCCAGGGCTCAGGCGCAGCAACCGGGACAACCAGTCCGTCATCGAACCGGACATCTGGATCGCCGTGCCCTCCCGCCCGACCGACGCGCCGAACAGCAACGACGCAACCGTGCCGCCGAACACGAGCGGCGCCATCCGGCGGGGCAGCCACGCCGTCGGGCTGTGGATCTCCTCGAGGATCAGGGAGTTCCCTCCGCCGGACCGGTCGCCCCAGCGGTGGTAGACGACGCCGATCCCGACGCCGGCCGCCGGCAGGGCGAACACGACCCAGCCGTGCTCGACGCGCCACTCGGTGACGAGCCGGACCGCTTCCAGGAACAGGTACGACATGGCTCCGGCGAGCGCACCCGACGCCGCGCCCAGCACCGCCCAGCGCACCAGGTGCGCGACCACGCGCCCCTGTCGCAGCACGTCGGACCGCCACCTCCTGAGCCACCGTGCTGCGTCCGAGCGGTTCATCGTCACCGTCCTCGATCAGGCTGACCACCGCGCGCCGACCAGCGTCCGACACCGCCGACCGGATGCACCGGTGGTCACCCGTCGTAGGTGCTCACAGCCCGACCTCGGTCGGTGAGGGCGAGCCCCCATCACCTGTCCGGCGCAGCATAGGCAGCGGGCCTGCGACCGGGCCAGACGCTCGTCAGCCGCCGCGACGAACGATCTTGAACGCGAAGTCGTTGAGCCGGAACGGTTGGGCCAGCGTCGCCCCGGTGCGGTCGACCATCGTCGTCGCCACGCCGTCGGTGAGGAACCGGGTCCCGTTCGTCGTGAACGCCGCGATCTCGTCGAAGTAGACCGTGCCGAACCCGGCGAGGGGGTTGAGCGGTGCGTCGGCTCGGCCCCGGCTGATCCCAGCGTTGATCGTGACCGCCGGCGGGAACCCGGTGTCGATCGTGAAGTTGACCGTTTGCGACGTGGTCTCGTTGGCCACGAAGTAGAACGCCGTGCCCGCGGCGTTGGTCTGCAGGCACAGCACGGCTGTGATCGTGTCGCCCGGGCTGACCGCGAGGGCGATCTGGGCTCCGGTGTGGATCCGGATCAGTGCCGTGACCTGCTCGGCGGCGTCGACGGTCATCTCGACGTGGACGTCGAGGAAGCCGAGACCGAAGAAGGTTCGGAAGAAGACCGGCCCGTGGGGAGACGGGCGGTGGCGGAGGTTCGGCACCGTCCAGGTCCCGGACACCATCGCGAACGGCGCGGCGACGCTGGTCAGCTCGTAGCCACAGGCCTCGCCCGGGAACAGGCCGAGGGCCTTGACCGGCCCCGGCTCGACGATCGTGTCGCCCGGGATGAGCTCTGCCGCCACGTGCTCGAAGTCTCGGTAGCGCCGCACGTGCCGGTCCCACACCGCAGCCAGCCCGGGCTGGCGCGTCGCGTCAGGGCGCAGCGGGATGCCGAACCGCTGGAGGTCCTTCCTCGTGGCGCTCGCCGGATCGAAGCCCACGGGCGCGGGTGGAAGGACCCGAACCCCCTTCACCTTGGAATCGAGCCGTGCGCTCATGACATCTCCGCCCTCCTGTGGTCGGTGGAACGTTCCCCCTCCGGTGTCGAGCGTGGCGATCCCCAGCTGATACGCGGCCCGTCGTCACCGCCTGGTCGGGCGTGGGCGACGGTCGTCGAGGTCGACGGCCACCCGCCGGTCCCGACCGGTGCCGAGCGTCGGGTGCCCGGCCCCGATGTGCACCTCCCAGGACTCGACGTGCAGCATCCAGATCCTCAGGTCGGCCGCCCCCGTCAGCTCCTCGGGCGCGAACGCTCGACCGCCGCGGCTGGCGTCGAACGCCAGCGGGCAGTGCTCGGCCAGTTCGTCGGCGGGGATCGCCCGGGCCGGGCCGACGCGAGGCGCCAGCCGCAGCGTCTAGCCAGGTCGCCCGACGCCGACGACCTTGCCCCAGTTCACCGGGGCGACCTTGACGGTGGTGCCGCTGTTCGGGGCGTGCACCTGCTGACCGCCGCCGAGGTAGATGCTGACGTGGCTGATCGGCGAGTAGAAGAACAACAGGTCACCGGGTTGCGCCGCTTCGATCGGGACGTGCGGAAGGCTGGCGAACTGGGCCCGCGACTGGTGGGGCAAGCCGACACCGGCCTGGCCCCAGGCCCACGACGTGAGGCCCGAACAGTCGAACGCGACACCCGGCTCGGCAGCGGCGAAGCGATAGGCGGTGCCGAGCTGGCTCATCGCGGCGTTGATCGCCGTCCCGGCCCGTGAGGAGGCCTGGGGGATCGAGACCGCCGCGGCCGGGGCGGCGACCGCAGCCACGCTGCTGCCACCACCGCTGCTGGCCGTGGCGTTGCTGCTGGTGTTCGAACGACCGCTGCTGCTGGCGCTGGCCGCCGTGCGCTGTTGGGCCTGGGCGGCGGCGCGGGCCGCCGCCTCGGCGTCGGCCTGGGCCTGGCGCGCCGCGGCCTGCATCCGCTCGTAGGACTCGCGCGCCCGGCGCTCCTCCTCCTCTTTGATCAGCTCCCCGAGCTTGGCCTCGGCGTCGGCGCGGGCCGTCGTGTACTCGGCCTTCTTCTCGTCCGTGGCCTTCTTGGCCTGGTCGACCTGCTCGGCTTTGGCCGCCGCCGCATCCCGCGTCGAGTCGAGGATGGCCCGCTCGTCGTTGAGGTCGCTGACGGCCTGGTCGAGCTCGTCGGTCGAGGCCGTGCCGGCGCTCAGCGCGACCCGCGACAGCTGGTCGCGCTGCAGGTCGTCGGTGACGGCCGACGAGTCCGTGAACAGGGGCCCGAAGCCGTTCGTGCCGACACCCATGTAGGTCTGGACGGCGACGGTGGACAGCTGGCCGCGCAGTGCGTCGACCTCGGCGGCCTTCGCGGCGACCCGCTGCTCGGCGGCCGCAACCTCGGCGTCGAGCCGGTTCTTCTCGTCGACCGCGGTCACGTAGTCCTCGGCGAGGATGTCGGAACGCTCTTCCAGCGCCTCCAGCTGATCGGTGATCTGCTGGACACGGGCCTTCTGCTCGTCGACCGTCTGGGCGTTGGCCGAAGCGGGCGACAAGACGACGGACACGGTCAGGGCACAGGCCACGAGGGCGAGGCCGGCAGCCCGTGGGCGGAGACGGATCATGACGGAGGGCGAGTGTAGCCCAACATTACGAACGGGTTGCATTCGCCGCGACACTTCCGTCACAGTGCCGCTGCTGCTGGCTACGCCCGCGCTATTCCCATTCGATGGTGCCGGGAGGCTTCGACGTGAGGTCGTAGACCACCCGGTTGATGCCGGCGACCTCGTTGATGATGCGGTTGGAGAGCCGCTCGAGAAGCTCGTAGGGCAGGCGGGCCCAATCGGCTGTCATCGCATCGTCGCTGGTCACAGCCCTGACGATGATCGGGTGGCCGTACGTGCGCTCGTCGCCCATGACGCCGACCGAGCGGATGTCGGCGAGCACCGCGAACGACTGCCAGATCTCCCGCTCGAGGCCGGCGGCGGCGATCTCGGCCCGGACGATGGCGTCGGCCTCCTGCAGCAGGGCGACCTTCTCGGGCGTCACCTCACCGATGATCCGCACGGCCAGTCCGGGACCGGGGAACGGCTGCCGCCACACCATGTCGTCCGGCAGGCCGAGCTCGTGACCGAGCCGACGGACCTCGTCCTTGAACAGTTCGCGCAGCGGCTCGATCAGCGTCAGGCGCATGTCTTCGGGCAGGCCGCCGACGTTGTGATGGCTCTTGATGACCGCCGCCGTGCCGTCGGTGCCGCCCGACTCGATGAGGTCCGGGTACAACGTGCCCTGGACCAGGAACTCGGCCTCGACCAGACCACCGGTGTGCTCCTCGAAGACCCGGATGAACTCGTCGCCGATGGCCTTGCGCTTGGCCTCCGGGTCGGTCAGCCCGACAAGCCGGCCGAAGAAGCGCTCGCCGGCGTCGACGTGGATCAGCTCGATGCCCATCTCACGCCGGAACGTGTCGGTGACCTGCTCGCTCTCGCCCTTGCGCATCAACCCGGTGTCGACGTAGATGCACGTCAGCTGCGGGCCGACGGCACGGTGCACGAGGGCGGCGGCGACCGACGAGTCGACGCCCCCGGAGAGCGCGCACAGCACCCGCCCGTCGCCGACCTCGGACCGGATGCGGGCCACCTGCTCGTCGATCACCGACGACATCGTCCACGCGGGCGGGCACCCGGCCCGCTCGTGCAGGAACCGGCGCAGCACACCCATCCCGAACGGCGAGTGGACCACCTCGGGATGGAACTGCACGCCGTAGATCTTCCGGGCGTCGTCCTCCAGGACGGCGACCGGGGCGTCGTCGGTCTCGGCCGTCGCCGTGAACCCGGGCGGCGGAACGGTGATCGCGTCGAAGTGGCTCATCCACACGTCGTGGACATCGGGCGCGTCGTCGGGGAACAGCACTGACGGACCGGTGCGGCGCAGCTTGGCCCGGCCGTACTCGCCGCGCATCCCGCGACCGACGGTGCCGCCGAGCTGCTGGGCGACGAGCTGGGCGCCGTAGCAGATGCCGAGCACGGGGATCCCGAGCTCGTAGATCGCCGGATCGAGCGACGGCGCGCCGTCCACGTGGACGCTCTTGGGACCGCCCGACAGGATCAGCGCGGCCGGCGCACGCGCCGCCACCTCGGCCGCCGTGATGCGGTTGGGGACGATCTCTGAATAGACGGACAGCTCGCGCACCCGCCGGGCGATCAGCTGGGCGTACTGGGCGCCGAAGTCGACGACCAGGACGGCGTGCTCGTGCTCGGGCAGCCGGGGCGCGGATCCGCCGGTCGCGTTCGGTGTCGACGGGGCGTTCAAGTGCTCGATCGTAATTGGCGCTGGTAGAAACCTGCTCGATGCTCCGCCGGCTTCCCGCAGCGCTCCTGCTGCTCGTCGTGCTCATCGCCATCATCCCCGTCACGGGGCGCGGAGCCGGGCTCGTCGGGGCCGCCGGTCCGGCGTCTTCTCCGGCGTCGGCGTCGGCATCGGCTCCGCCGACCACGACCCCGGCCGGCCCGGCGACCGACGACTCGATCGTCAACGACTTCGTCCCCGACCGCGACCTCGACGACTGCATCAGCGCGCTCCCCCAACCCGACTGTGGCAGCACGGCTCGCAGCGGCTGGCGCCAGTGGGTCATCTTCGGGCTCCTCGCGGCGGCGATCGCGTTCATCGCGTGGCGGATCATCCGCAGCGCCCGCCGGGGGCGGCCCACCGATGACGCCTGAGGAGTTTCGGGCTCGCGGGCACGACCTGATCGACTGGATCGCCGACCACGTCGAGAACGTCGAGGCGCGGCCGGTGGCCCCGGCCGTGGCGCCCGGGGACGTGCGGTCGCAGCTGGCACCCCACCCCCCTGGTGCGCCCGAGCCGTGGTCGGCGGTGCAGGCGGACCTCGACGGCGTGATCGTCCCGGGCATCGTGAACTGGCAGCACCCGAGCTTCTTCGCCTACTTCCCGTCGAACACCTCGTACGCCTCGATCCTCGGCGAGCTGCTCGCCGCCGGACTGGGTGTGCAGGGGATGAGCTGGGTGACGTCGCCGGCCTGCACCGAGCTGGAGACGTTGGTGCTGGACTGGATGGCCGAGTTGCTCGACCTCCCCGAGCGGTTCCGCTCGGCCAGCGCGACCGGTGGCGGGGTGATCCAGGGATCGGCCAGCGAGGCGACCCTGGTGGCGATCCTCGCCGCCCGCTGGCGGGCCACCGGCGGCGCCGTCAACCGCGACGGCGACACATCCCGGCTCGTGGCGTACGCCTCGTCGCAGGCCCACTCCAGCATCGAGAAGGGTTTGCGCATCGCTGGGATCGGCACCGACCACATCCGGACGGTCGCCCACGACCGCGACTTCGCGATGCGGCCCGACGCGCTCGCAACGATGGTCGACGACGATCACCGGGCCGGGCTCGTGCCGTTCTTCGTGTGCGCCGCACGGGGCACGACGTCGTCGCTGGCGTTCGACCCGACGCCGACGCTCGCCGAGACCGCTCGCGCCCACGGCATGTGGCTCCACGTCGACGCTGCGATGAGCGGCATCGCTGCGCTCGTGCCCGAGCAGCGCTGGGTCAACGAGGGGCTCGGTCTCGCCGACAGCTATTGCACGAACGCCCACAAGTGGATGGGGGTCAACTTCGACTGTGACCTCTTCTGGACCGCCGATCGCACCGCGGTGCTCGGCGCGCTCTCGATCCTGCCCGAGTACCTGCGGTCGGCGGCGGCAGAATCCGGTGCGGCGATCGACTACCGGGACTGGCAGGTGCCGCTCGGACGGCGCTTCCGGGCCCTGAAGCTGTGGATGACGCTGCGCCTCGACGGCGTCGAGGCGATCCGGGCGATGATCCGTCGCCACATCGTGCTGACGGCGCGGCTGGCCGCCGAGGTCGACAGGGACGCCCGCTTCGAGGTCGTCGCGCCACACCCGCTCAACCTGCTCGTCGTGCGGCTCACCGGCAACGACGCTGATGCCCGCACCGACGCGCTCATCGACGCCGCCAACGCGACCGGCGAGGTCCTCCTCACGCGCACGGTGCTCGACGGCCGCGTCGCGCTGCGCTTCTCGATCGGCGCCACCTCCACCGAATGGCGCCACGTCGACGCCGCCTGGCGCCTCCTGCAGCGCCTCGCCTGACCCGCTGTGTCAGCGCCGACACGCGGCGCAGGTGCGGGCCGCGACAGTGCGCGAACGACGAACGGCGCACGATGGCCCCACTGGCTCGGAGGGAGTCCACACCGAAAGGGAACGGGCGATGCACAAGCGCAAGTGGTGAGCGACCGACAAGGTCGAGGATCAACCAGACAACTCCACGGGAGGGCGGCGCTGGGCGGGCACCGCCCTCCCGGCGCGTTCAGCGCGCCGCGGCTGCGACGCGGCCGAGCAGGTCGATGAGCACGTTGGCGGTGGCGCCCCACACCGTCTCGTCCTCGAGCTCGAAGAAGTGCAGCAGGCGATCGGTCGGGTCGCGGCCCCAGATCTCCGTGCGGTAGGTGTCGGGACGCACGAGCTCGGCGAGCGGGAGCCAGAACACCCGCTCGACCTCCGGGCTGGCCGGACCGAGCGGCAGCAGTGACGGCACGCGGCCGACAACCGGGACGATGTAGCTGTTGCTGACGATCGTGTTGAGGTGGTCGAGCTCGCCGATGACGGTGACCGCAACCGGGTCGAGACCGACCTCCTCATGGGCCTCGCGCAGCGCGGCTTCGACCGACGTCTCGCCGCGATCCACACGACCGCCCGGGAAGCTGATCTCGCCCTTGTGGTGGCGCAGGTGCACCGAGCGGCGGGTCAACAGCACCTCGGCGCCCTGGGCGCCGTCGGCGAGCACGACGAGCACGGCCGAGTTGCGGGAGTCGGGGAACGCCGGGGCGACCGGGGGGCCGGCGGGCAACCCCGCGAGCACACCGGCTACGGCGTCGACGGTCACGGTCAACGGATGGGCCGCCGGCGGGGCCAGGTCACCGCGCTGCCAGGCGGGCGGACGCGGGATCTGCTGCGCGCCGCCGGCACGCCGCGACTCCTGGTCGGTCACCTGCGCACCGTCACACGGTCACCTGCACGCCCGTCATCGGCCCGGTCATGTCGACGACGGTGTCCAGCCCTCGTCCACGAGCTGGCGCAGCACCTCGGGCAGCCCGGCCGTCTTGAGGTTCGACAACACCCGGCCGGGGGACTCCTCACCGACCTCGAACTGCTCCCAGGCCGTGATGAGCTTCTGGAGGTCGGGCGCGGGTCGGTCGAACGGCATGCCGAGCACGCTACCGACGACTCGATTGCGAGCCGTCGACCCGACGACGCGCTGTTCGGACGGCTACTTCGAGCGGTCGCGCACCGCTCGGGCGATCCCGCCCACGGCCCGGCCGGCGCTGCGTCCGAACGCCTCGCTGCGGTCGACCCGCGTGCCGTCGTCGCCGGGAACCCGTGTGCGGCGCGTCGTGAACGACGAGTTCCACCAGATGACGGCGAGGATCGCTGCCGCCACGACCATCATGACCCGGCTGGCGTTGTCGACGTTCAGGAACGGCAGCACGGCGAGCACGACGAGGACCGCGATCACGACGAGGTCGGCGATGCGGTGAGCCCGTCGGGAGAACAGCCGGAACGCCCCGATCGGGCCGTCGACGACCGCCGCGTTCACGATGACGAGCCCGCCGGCGATCGTCGGGACGGCCGGCTCGAGGCTCTGCAGCCCCATCGCCACGATCACCATCCCGATGAGGTACTCGGCTGCCTGGTGCAGCCAGAACGGGCGCAGCACCCGGTCGTCACGCCCGACCATCGACGCTCACCTCGCCCTTGCGCTCCTGCGTGCGATCCGCGCCGGGACGCGCAACGGGGCGCCCGATCCGCTGCTCGCGGTCCGGGCGCCCCGTCACTGTCGTCATCGGGTCACATCATGCCGGGCATGCCACCCATGCC
>JBEVOM010000095.1:0-16432 GCA_040507575.1 Ilumatobacteraceae bacterium | reverse complement strand
AAGCACGGGCGCGAGGAAGTGGAGAACCCGCATCCGCTGGTGGCGGAAATGCTCTCGGAGACCTACGGCATCATGGTCTACCAGGAGCAGGTGATGCAGACCGCGCAGATCCTGGGCGGCTACACGCTCGGCGGCGCCGACCTGCTGCGCCGCGCGATGGGCAAGAAGAAGGCCGAGGAGATGGCCCTGCACCGCGAGACCTTCCGCGCGGGCGCCGCGAAGAACGGCATCGCCGAGCAGAAGGCCGACGAGATCTTCGACCTGATGGAGAAGTTCGCGGGCTACGGCTTCAACAAGTCGCACGCCGCCGCGTACTCGCTGCTTGCGTACCACACGGGCTGGCTGAAGGTGCACTTCACCGCCGAGTTCTTCTGCGCGAACATGACCGTGGAAATGGACAACACCGACAAGCTGAAGGTGCTGTTCGAGGACGCGATCAAGAACTTCGGCCTCACCTTCGAGCCGCCGGACGTGAACCGCGGCTTCCACCGCTTCGAGCCGGTGTCGGACAAGGTCATTCGCTACGGCCTGGGCGCGGTGAAGGGCACGGGCCAGCTGGCGGTGGAGAGCATCGTGCGCGCGCGGCAAGAGGGCGGCCCGTTCAAGAGCCTGTACGACTTCTGCTGCCGCGTCGACCGCACGCGCATCAACAAACGCACGGTGGAAGCGCTGGTCAAGGCCGGCGCGTTCGATTCGCTGGGCCACCCCCGCAAGGGCCTGCTCGGGGTGTTCGAGCACATCATCGACACCACGCTGACCCGCCGGCGCGAGCGCGAGCGGGGCGTCATGAGCCTGTTCGGCGATTGGAACGACGGCCCGGCGACCGAAGCGGCGTTCGACGAGCGGGTGCCGGTCCCGGCGTTCGAGTTCGACAAGTCGGACAAGCTGCGCAACGAGAAGGAGATGCTCGGCCTGTACGTGTCGGACCATCCCCTGTTCGGCGCCGAGGCGGCGCTGCGGCGCAAGGTCGAGCACTCGATCGCCGACCTCGTCGACCTCGGTGACGGCACGCCGGTGAACGTCGGCGGCGTCGTCACCGGCGTGACCCGCAAGTTCACCCGCAAGGGCGATCAGATGGCGGTGTTCGTGCTCGAGGACCTCGACGCGAACATCGAGGTGACGCTGTTCCCCCGCACGCTCGTCGAGCACGGCCACAAGCTGACCGACGACATCGTCGTCGCGGTCAAGGGCCGCCTCGACCGCCGGGACGAGGCGCGGGTGAACCTGATCTGCCACTCGGTTGAGGTGCTCCAGGGCCTCGACTCGGGGCCGGCGCCACCGCTCACGCTGCGCATCCCGGCCACCGCGCTCGACGAGCTGACGATCCAGCGCCTCAAGCGGATCCTTCGTGATCACCCGGGCGACTCGCCCGTCGTGCTGGACATCGGGTCCCAGGTCCTGCGGTTGTCAGACGAGTTCCGCGTCGACATCGACCACGCGGTCGGGGAGCTGCGAATGGCCTTCGGCCACGACGCGGTCGTGCTGTGAACGGCGCTCGACCGGGCCCGTGCACCCGGCGCCCAGGCGGGCGACACGAACGGTCGCGCTCGGCGAGCAAGCCTCGAGCGAGGAACAGGGAGTAGAATGTTTGTTCCGACAACAGGCTCTGCGCCACACGCGATCCAGCCGGGAGAGGGGATATGGCAGTTCAGGTGCAAACGAACGATTCGGCGGCGCTCACGGACGCCGACCTCGACGAGCTCGCGTCGATGGGTGGTGCGTTCGGCATCGGTGAGCTGTCGAAGGCGAAGGAAGACTGGGTGCTGGTCACGCTGGCCCGCATCGACGGCAAGCTGCACGGCTTCACGTTCTCCACGCTCGAGCGCATCGGCGGCACGCCGTGCGTGTTGCTCGGCTTGATGTCGGTCAAGCGAACATCCCGCCGTGACCAGGTGCTTCGCGGCCTGATGGCCGAGGCCTATCACCGGGCCCTGATGGCGTTCCCCGATGAGGACGTCGTCGTCGGCTCCCGCTTCGTGTCGGCCGACGCCGTCGAAGCGTTCAAAGAGCTCGACGACGTCACGCCGACACCGGGCGTGCGGGCCGTGGGCGAGGAGCGGGCATGGGGCCGCCGCCTCGCGAAGCGCTTCGACGTCGAGGGCGAGTACGACGAGAAGTCGTTCATCGTGAAGGCGGGCGGGCGTGAGGGCTTCATCGACCACGAGTCGACGAAGCCCGAAGCGATCGACCCGTCGCGCCTCGAGCTGTTCGTCGGGGTGCCCGCCGACGGCGGCGCGCTGATCGCCTACGGCTGGACGATGGCGGAAGACCTCGTCAAGCTCGGCGCCCGGGCCTAACCGCCCGCCCGCCCGTGGCCGACTTCGCCGACGTCGTGCGTCGGCGGCGGATGACCCGGGCGTTCGAGGATCGGCCGGTGCCGGCCTCGATGATCGACGAGATCGTCGATCTGGCCTCGCGGGCGCCGAGCGCCGGGAAGACCCAGGGTTGGCACCTCGTCGTGCTGGAGGGCGCCCAGACCGGTCGGTTCTGGGACATCACGTTGCCGCCGATGCGGCGGGGTGCGTTCCGGTGGAAGCAGCTGCTCGACGCTCCGGTGATCGCGCTGCCGCTGGCCGATCCGCGGGCGTACACGGATCGGTACTCCGAGCCCGACAAGCGAGCCAGCGGCCTCGGCGCCGGGCCGGAAGCCTGGCCGGCGCCGTACTGGACCATCGACGCGTCGATGTCGGTGATGACGCTGCTGCTGGCGGCCGAGGCGTCAGGTCTCGGAGCCCTCTTCTTCGGCGTCTTCAAGGGCGAGCGGCAGCTGCGTCGAGCGCTCGGCATCCCGTCGGTCATGCAGCTGCTCGGCGCGGTGGCCATCGGGTGGCCGGCGTCGTCGCCCGTTGCGGGCGGTGACATCACCGGCCCCGGCGGACCCGGCCAGTCGGCCGGGCGTCGGCGCCGCCGACCCGACGAGATCATCCACCGTGGCGGCTGGCGCGTCGGCTGAACCACCGGCTGCCAACGGCCTCGATTTCCCCAACTGTTGACCCCAGCGGACGAAAACTGTCCGCTGGCGTCAACAGTTGACGAAATCGGACAGTCAGACGGCGTCGGCGAGTTGGGCGCGCAGGCCGTCGGCCGTCGCCTGGGGCGCCTGGCACGTGAACATGCGGCAGACGTAGGCCAGGCCGTCCTCGCGGGACTCCCACAGCGGCGAGTCGTAACGCTCGCCCCATGCCAGCACGACGTCGGGGCGCCAGCGCTCGTGGACGACGGCGACGAGGTCGGGGCGGTCGCCGGCGACGGCCACTTCCGTGATCCCGTGCTCGCGCAGCGCGACGGCGGCCAAGGTGTGGGCGAAGGCGCCCGGCGCCTGGTCGATCACGGCGCCGCACAGCTGCACGATGCGGTCGGCGTGGTTCGAGTACCGCGCCTCGCCGGTGAGCGCGGCGAGTCGATAGAGCGCCACCGCGGCCGTCGAGTTGGCCGACGGGGTGGCGTTGTCGAACAGATCCTTCTGACGGGCGACGAGGGCCTCCCCGTCGTCGGGCGTGGTGAAGAGCCCACCGTGGCCGACGTCCCAGAAGTGGTCGAGCATCGTGTCGGCCACCGCGCCGGCCTCGGCGATCCACGACGCCTCGCCGGTGACCTCACCCAGACGCGTGAACGCGTCCACGACCATCGCGTGGTCGCCCGACAGCGCGGCGTGGCGGGCTTGGGGGCGCCCGGCGGCATGCCAGGAGCGGCGCCACCGGCCGTGCGGAGCACGGAGCTCGTCGAGCAGGAACCTCGCAGCAGCGCGAGCCGCCTCGATCCACTCTGGGCGGCCGAGCAGGGCACCGGCATCGACGAGCGCGCCGACCATCAGTGCGTTCCACTCGGTGAGCACCTTGTCGTCCAGCCCCGGTCGGGTCCGCTGCTGGCGGGCCTCGAACAGTTGCCGGCGCGCTGCCTCGATGGCCGGCGGTCGGCCGAACGAGCCGCGGGCGTGGAGCCGGTTCGGGATCGACCGGCCTTCGAAGTTCCCCGTCGGGGTGATCCCCCACCATTCGAGCGCCGCTGGGGCGTCGCCGCCGAGGACCGCCTCGACCTCCGCGACGGTCCAGGTGTGGAACAGCCCTTCGTGGCCGTGCCCGTCCGGGCCTGGCGAGTCCGCGTCCTCGGCCGACGAGAACCCGCCGCCGTCCTGGCGCAGGTCGCGCAGCACGTACTCGACGGTCTCGCTGACGATCTGGCGCCAGCGCGGCTCGTCGAACGCCACTGCGGCGTGCGCGTAGACCCGCACCAGCAGGGCCTGGTCGTAGAGCATCTTCTCGAAGTGGGGCACGAGCCACTCGCGGTCGACGGAGTAGCGGGCGAAGCCGCCGCCGATGTGGTCGTACATGCCGCCCGAGGCCATCGCGTCGAGCGACGTCGTCACGATCTCCCGCGTGCGCGGGTCGCCCGAGCGCAACCACGTGGCCACGAGGAGATCGAGGCTCATCGTCGACGGGAACTTCGGTGCGGCACCGAAGCCACCCCACTCCTCGTCGAACGTGTCCGAGAGCGACTGGACGGCGCGGGTGACGTGATCGCCGCCCGGCATCGTGTCGGCGGGGCGCAGTCGAGCGGTGCGCGAGATGGCCTGGCGGAGCGCGTCCGTGTTGGCACCGAGCTCCTCGCGCTTGTGCGTCCAGGCACCGGTGATCGCTGTCAGCAGCTGCAGGAAGTTCGGCTTCGGGAAGTACGTCCCGCCGTAGAACGGATCGCCGTCCGGCGTGAGGAAGACGGTCATCGGCCAACCGCCGCGACCGGTCATCGCCTGCACCGCGTCCATGTAGACGGCGTCGACGTCCGGCCGCTCCTCGCGGTCGACCTTGACGTTCACGAACCGCCGGTTCATCTCCGCTGCGACGTCGCCGTCCTCGAAGCACTCGTGGGCCATCACGTGGCACCAGTGGCAGGCCGAGTACCCGACCGACAGGAGGACTGGCACGTCGCGCAGACGAGCCGCCGCGAACGCGTCCGATCCCCACGGGTACCAGTCGACGGGGTTGTCGCGGTGCTGTCGGAGGTACGGCGACGTCTCGCCGCCGAGGCGGTTCACCTGCCCGAACCTACCGACCCGCCTCGCCCACGGTGTTCGGTCACGCGCCGACGGCGTGGAAGCCGCCGTCGACGTGGATCACCTCACCGGTGGTCGCCGGGAACCAGTCGGAGAGCATGGCCACGCAGGCGCGAGCGACCGGATCCGGGTCGTCGATGGCCCAGCCCAGCGGGGCCCGTTCGTCCCAGATGTCCTCGAACTTGGCGAAGCCGGGGATGCTCTTCGCCGCCATCGTGCGCACCGGCCCGGCGGCGACGAGGTTGCAGCGGATGCCCTGCGGACCGAGCTGCTTGGCCAGGTAGCGGCTGACGCTCTGGAGGGCCGACTTGGCGACGCCCATCCAGTTGTACGCCGGCCAGGCCACCGAGTTGTCGAAGTCGAGCCCGACGAACGCGCCGCCCTCGGTCATCAGCGGCACGAACGCGTCGGCGAGCGCCTTGAGCGAGTACGCCGAGACGTGCAGGGCGACCGCCACGTCGTCCCACTGGGCCGCCATGAAGTCGTCGCCGAGCGTGGCCGGCGGGCCGTACCCGATGGCGTGGACGACGCCGTCGACGCGGCCCCAGGAGCGGGCCAGCGATGCGCGGACGTCGGTCAAGTGCTCGGGGACGGTGACGTCGAGCTCGAGGACCTCGACCTCCTGTTCGAGCTTGCGGGCGGTCCGCTTCGTCAGGCTCAGCCCTCGCCCCGCGCCGGTGAGCACGATCCGGGCACCTTCGGCCTGGGCCACCTTGGCGATGGCGAACGCCAGCGAGGCGTCGGTCAGGACGCCGGTGACCACGATGTTCTTGCCCTCGAGCAGACCCATGACCCCGGACCGTAGTAGTTGCCCCGACCCGCCCCGTGCCTAGGCTCTCGCCCCATGCGCATCGGCATCCTCGGGGGAACCGGACCAGCGGGCAGCGGGCTTGCGGCCCGGCTGGCCAGCATCGGCTATGACGTCGTGATCGGGTCGCGGTCGAAGTACCGCGCGATGGAGACTCGTGACGAGCTCGTCGAGCGCTGGCCCGAGCTCGTCGGACCTCTGACCTACGGCGACAACGTGGCGTCCGCCGACTGCGACATCGTCGTGATCGCGACGCCGTGGGACTCGGCGGCGACGACCGCGCAGGAGCACGCCAAGTCGTTGCAGGGCAAGGTCGTCATCAGCATGGCCAACGCGCTCGTGCGGGTCGGCCACGAGTTCCAGCCGCTCGTCCCGCCGCGAGGCAGCGTGGCCGCCCACGTGCAGGCGGCCGTGCCGGGCTGTCACGTCGTGGCTGCGTTCCACCACCTCCCGGCGAAGGAGCTCGGCCACCTCGGCGAACCGATCGACTCCGACGTGCTGATCTGCGGCGACGACCCGGCGTCGGTGCGGACGGTCAGCGAGATCGTGGACAGGATCCCCGGCTGCCGACCACTGGATGCCGGTGAGCTGTCGAACGCGACCGCCATCGAGGCGTTCACCGCCGTCCTGCTGCAGCTCAATGTGCGGTACAGGACGCGGGTCGCGCCGAAGCTGACGGGAATCAAGTCGGATCCCCGCGCTGTTGCACCCTGACCGATGACCGCGACCCCCGCCTGATGGCACACGGCGCTCCCCCCATGCGCCTGTACGACACGGCGCGACGTGCCGTCGTGCCGTTCGAGCCCGGCTCGCACGTGCACATGTACACCTGCGGCATCACGCCCTACGACGCCACCCACCTCGGGCACGCGGCCACGTTCCTGGCCTACGACGTGCTGCAGCGTCGGCTCATCGACAAGGGGCACACGGTGTCGTGCGTCCGCAACGTCACCGACGTCGACGACCCGTTGTTCGCCAAGGCCCGCCAGCTCGGCATCCACTACCTCGACCTCGCCGCGGGCGAAGAGGCGCGGTTCAACGCCGACATGGAGGCGCTGAACGCCTTGCCCGTCGCCACGCCCCGGGCGTCGTCGGCGATCCCCGACATCCGCGGGTTCATCGGGATGGTCCTCGACCGTGGCTTCGCCTACCAGGCGTCGGGTGCCGTCTACTTCGACGTCACCAGGTTCGGTTCGTTCGGTTCGCTCAGCCACTACTCCCACGACCGGATGCTCGAGCTGGCGCGCGAGCGCGGCGGCGACGTCGACAACCCGGACAAGCGCCACCCCTTGGACTTCGTGCTGTGGCAGCGGTCGGCCGCTGACGAGCCGGCGTGGGACACCATGTGGGGCCCAGGTCGTCCCGGGTGGCACATCGAGTGCAGCGCGCTGGCGCTGCGCGAGCTGGGTACGACGATCGACCTCCACGGGGGCGGGACCGATCTGATCTTCCCGCACCACGAGTGCGAGCGGGCGCAGTCGGAGGCCGCGACGGGTGAGCCGTTCGTGACCCACTGGATGCACACCGCGCTCATCTCGAAGGACGGCGAGAAGATGTCGAAGTCGCTCGGCAACCTCGTGTTCGTCGACGCCCTGCGCAAGGAGTGGGACCCGATGGCGATCCGTGTCGGCATCGTCGGGCACCACTACCGCACGGAGTGGTCCTGGGACGACGAGCTGATGCCGGCATCGGCCGAGCGGCTCGCGATGTGGCGCGCATCGGCCGACGGCCGGCCGAGCGATGTGGTCGAGCGCGTCCGCGAGGCGCTCGACGACGACCTCGACACCCCGAGCGCGTTCGCGGCCATCGACGAGGCCGCGGATGCCGGACACGCCGTTCGCGAGGCTGCGGACGTGCTCGGTGTCGCACTCTGATCACGCGACGCGATGTGGCCAGCCGTTCATCGTCCGATGACGTGGCGCGCCATCTCTCGTAACAATCCAGGCCTACCATGTGACGTCATGGCCAGAGGGAGCGGCGCCAATGCGGCGCAGCGACGCGCGCGCCGCGTGCTCGCGCCGATCGCCCGCCGGGTCTGGGACGTCGAGATGAAGGGCTACGAGCGCCTCCCCGCCGAAGGGCCGGCGATCCTCTGCCCGAACCACATCTCGTTCATCGACTCGGCGTTCCTGATGCTGACGCTGCCCCGCAACATCAGCTTCGTCGGCAAGGCCGAGTACATGGACTCGTGGAAGACGAAGTTCGTCTTCCCGGCCCTGGGGATGATCCCGCTCGATCGGGCCGGCGGCGCCGGCGCCCAGACCGCGCTCGACGAGGCGGTCGATGTGCTCCAACGGGGCGAGCTGTTCGGCATCTACCCCGAGGGCACCCGCAGCCGCGACGGCGCCCTCTACAAGGGCCGCACGGGCGCGGCCCGGTTGGCGCTCGAGATCGGATGCCCGATCTACCCGGTGGGCATCGTCGGAACCGACAAGATCCAGCGGCCCGGTGCGAAGGCGCCGAAGCCGTTCAAGTCGTGCTCGATCTCGATCGGCCGGCCGATCGGCCCGGATCGCTACCGCGATCGTCGTGAGCCGCACCTGGCCTGGCGCTCGATGATCGACGAGGTCATGTTCGAGATCCGCGACCTCACCGGCCAGGAGTACCGCAACCACTACTCCGGCGAGCCCGCCGACGCGGTCACGGAGCGGCCGATGATCGCCCATCCGGCATCGGTCACGGACGCGCCGCCCGAGCGTCAGCTCGTCGGCGCCGGTCGCTGATCGCCGGTCGCGCCTCGCGCGCTCGAACCGTCGGCGGGTGCACGGGGGTGCCCTCGTAGACTCGACGGCGCTATGAGCGACCAGATCACGATCTCCCTCCCTGACGGTTCCGCGCGCGACTACGCCGCCGGGACCACGGCGGCGGACGTGGCGGCGTCGATCGGCAAGCGGCTGGCGAAGGCCGCGGTCGCGGCCACGGTGGACGGCGACGAGTCCGACCTCGGGCGCCCGCTGCCCGATCACGCCACGGTCGCGATCATCACCGGAGACTCCGAGGCCGGCCGTCACGTCCTGCGCCACTCCACGGCTCACGTCATGGCCCAGGCCGTGACGCAGCTGTTCCCGGGGGCGAAGTACTCCATCGGCCCGGCGATCGAGAACGGCTTCTACTACGACTTCGAGCTGCCGGGTGGCCGCACGTTCAGCGACGACGACCTCGCCGACGTCGACGCTCGGATGCGCGAGATCATCGCCGCCGACCAGCCGTTCACGCGCTCGGAGGTCTCGGCCGACGAGGCGTTGCACGTCTTCGCCGACCAGCCGTACAAGATCGAGATCATCGAACGCGTCCGTGACGCCGGTGCCGATGATGTCCTCGACGCCGGGGAGGTGGCGGCCGGCGGGGCGATCAGCGTGTACCGGAACTCGCCCGAGTTCGTCGACCTGTGCAAGGGCCCGCACGTCCCATCCACTGGCCGGCTCGGTCACTTCGCGCTGCAGAAGGTCGCCGGCGCTTACTGGCGGGGCGACGAGAAGGGTCCGATGCTCCAGCGCATCTACGGGACGGCGTGGGAGTCCGACGCGGCGTTGAAGGCCCACCTCGAGATGCTCGTCGAAGCCGAGAAGCGCGACCACCGCCGCCTGGCCACCGACCTCGACCTCCTCAGCTTCCCGAGCGAGCTCGGTGGAGGCCTCGCGGTCTGGCACCCGAAAGGCGCGATCGTGCGCAAGCTGATGGAGGACTACAGCCGCACACGCCATCAGCACGGCGGCTACGAGTTCGTCTACACGCCGCACCTCACCAAGCAGCAGCTGTTCGAGACGAGCGGCCACCTCTCCTGGTACGCCGACGGGATGTACCCGCCGATGGAGCTGGACAACGGCACGTACTACATGAAGCCGATGAACTGCCCGATGCACTGCTTGATCTTCCGGTCGCGGCAGCGCAGCTACCGCGAGCTCCCGCTGCGGCTGTTCGAGCTCGGGACCGTCTACCGCTACGAGCGGGCCGGCACGTTGCACGGGCTGATGCGCATCCGCGGGTTCACCCAGGACGACAGCCACATCTACTGCACCCGCGAGCAGGCGCCCGACGAGATCGCGTCGCTGCTCGACTTCGTGCTGTCGGTGCTGCGGGCGTTCGGGTTCGAGGACTTCACGTTCAACCTGTCGACGAAGGATCCCGACAAGTACGTCGGCACCGACGAGGGATGGGACGAGGCGACGGCGTCCCTGCGCTCGGCGCTCGAGCGCCACGGCCTCGCCTATTCGGTCAAGGAAGGCGACGCCGCGTTCTACGGCCCGAAGATCGACATCGACGTCCGCGACGCGATCGGTCGCTCGTGGCAGTTGTCGACGATCCAGTACGACTTCAACCACCCCGACCGGTTCGACCTCGAGTACGTCGGCGCCGACAACGCCCGCCACCGTCCGATCATGTTGCACCGCGCCTTGTTCGGGTCGATCGAGCGGTTCTTCGGCGTGCTCCTCGAGCACTACGCCGGTGCCTTGCCGACGTGGCTGTCGCCCGTGCAGGTGCGGGTGCTGCCGGTGTCGTCGGCCCACGAGGAGTACGCCGAGAAGGTCGCCGATCGCATCCGCGCCGTCGGTGGGCGCGTCGACGTCGTCGCGGCCAGCGATCAGCTCGGCAAGCGCATCCGCTCCGCCAAGCTCGAGAAGCTGCCATACATCCTCGTCGTCGGCGACGACGACATCGCGGCCGGCACGGTCGGCGTGAACGTGCGGGGGAGCGACCGACCCGATCGCGGCGTCGACCTCGCGGTGTTCGTGGAGCGCTTCGCCGACGAGGTGCAAGGCGCCACCGCCGAAGCACTGCAGGCGTAGGCCACGTGCTCGAACGGCTCTGGAACGGCTGGCGCGCCGCGTACGTGACGAGTGGGGGCGCCGCCGGCGGCGTGGCGGCCGACGACGTCGCGGCCGGACGCGGCAGCGTGTTCACGAGGATCCTGCATTCCGGCCTGCCCGACGTCGACACCCACATCGTCCATCGCGGCGAGCACTGCTTCGCCGTCCTGAACGCCTTCCCGTATTCCGTCGGCCACGTCCTCGTGTTGCCCTACCGCGAGGTCGGGGATCTCGAAGCGCTCGACGGTGCCGAGACCACCGAGCTCTGGGCGATGGTCACGGACGCCGTGCGGGCGGTCAAGGTGGCGTACCAGCCCGAGGGCATCAACGTCGGCGTCAATCTCGGCCGGCCGGCCGGAGGGAGCGTCAGCGAGCACCTCCACGTGCACGTCGTGCCCCGCTGGACGGGCGACGGCAACTTCATGACGGCGATCGCGAACACCCGCACGCTGCCCGAGGCGTTGCCGGACACGGCGGCCAAGGTGCGCGCCGCCTGGCCGGCCCCGTAGCCGGTCCGACCGGGCCGTCACCCGTTCGGCCAAATCCCGAGCGGCGCCTCGTGCGTAGTACACGTATGGTCATGCGAGGGTTCCGTCGCACTCGCTCCTGGCGCATCGCCCGCTGGCCCCTCGGCGCTCTGGCCGTGGCGTTCGTCGCCATCCAGTTCGTGCCGTTCGGATGGTGGCACGAGAATCCGCCGGTCGTCCAGGACGCGCCGTGGCCGAGCGCCGAGAGCGCGGCGATCGCGCGGACCTCGTGCTACTCGTGCCACAGCAACGAGACGAACTGGCCGGCCTACTCGTACGTGGCGCCGTTCTCGTGGTTGGTGCGGCGCGACGTCGAGGACGGCCGACACGAGCTGAACTTCTCGGACTGGTCCGAGGCCGTCGACGAGGCCGACGACGCCGTCGAGATGATCGCCGAGGGCCGGATGCCGCCGAGCCAGTACACGCTCGTCCACCGTGACGCCGAGCTCACCGACGCCGAGGCCCACACGCTGGTCGAGGCGCTCCTCGCGATGGCCCGTGCCGACGACTGAGCCCGGCTCCCGGCTGGCGACGCTGCGACGGCTGGCCGGCCCGCGGCACGGCACTACCCTGCAGAGCGTGACCGAACCACTGTGGGTCGTGCGGCGCAACGGCAGCGCCCACGAGGTGCTGACGACCGATGGTTCGTGGGGACGCATGGTCGACGCGGTCTGGTTCGACACCCAGGACGAGGCGCTCGCCGCGCCGGTCCCGGCGGGGACGACCGGCTCGGTCGTCCAGGCCCACCCGGACACCGATCCCGGCGCCTGACTGCCCGTTCCCCGGCGTGGGTAGGTCCCGGCCATGACGTCGTTCGGATTCACGCTGTCCAGTGAAGAGCACCCTGCCTCCCGGCTCGTCGGGCTCGCCGCGCTCGCCGAAGCGAGCGGCTTCGACTTCGTGTCGATCTCCGACCACTACCACCCATGGGTCGATGCCCAGGGCCATGCGCCGTTCGTGTGGGCGGTCCTCGGCGCCCTTGCCGAGCGAACCAGCGCGATCGATGTCGCCGTCGGGGTGACATGTCCGATCATGCGCATCCATCCGGCCGTGCTGGCCCAGGCGGCAGCGACGACCGGAAACCTCCTCGGTGATCGCTTCACGTGGGGTGTCGGCACGGGCGAGGCGCTGAACGAGCACATCACCGGCGTGAAGTGGCCGATCGCTCCGGAGCGCATCGCCATGCTCGGCGAGGCCGTCGAGGTCGTCCGGCGCCTCTGGACGGGCGAGCGGCTGACGTTCGAGGGCGCCTTCTTCACCGTCGAGAACGCCCAGATCTACGATCCGCCCGACCACGACATCCCGATCGTCGTGTCGGCGTTCGCCCCGAGGGCGGCGGAGATGGCCGGCCGGATCGGTGACGGTCTGTGGACCGAGGCCGGCGGCGACGTCGTCCAGGCGTGGCGGGATGCCGGCGGGCATGGGCCCGTCTACGCCCAGGTCACGGTCTGCTGGGCGCCGACGACCGACGAGGCGGTCGATGTCGCCCATCGCATGTGGCCGAACACGTGCGTACCCGGTCAGCTCAGCCAGGACCTGCCGACGCCGACGCACTTCGAGCAGGCGTCGTCGACGGTGACGCCCCAGATGATCGCCGCAGCAGTGCCCTGTGGGCCCGACGCCGGACCGATCCTCGCCGCGCTACGTGACGCCGTCGATGCTGGGATCGACCACGTCTACCTGCACCAGATCGGGCCGGACCAGGAGGGCTTCTGCAGGCTCTGGACCAGTGAGATCGCGCCGGAGCTGACGCGCTGAGTCAGCTGTCGGGGTCGCCACGCGTGGGCGTTCCGGCGGCGGCCGACAGGCGCAGGACGTTTCGATCCACGTCCCAGTCATCGACGTCGGCGGCGCTGATGGCGAGCGCCCGCCGTTCGATGCGGCGCATCACCACCGCGACGAGCCACGGCCCCCGGACGCCACCCCTGAGGTAGCCGAGCCGTCCGCCCAACGCCCTGCCGCCGACGATGAGAGCGTCGACCCGCATTGCGGCGTGCGTGCCGGCACCCATCGGCCCGTCCATCACGAGGCGAACGTCGCGCACCGCGCCGACCGACACCCCGTCGTGGGTGTGGACCTCGCACTCCATGACGTCACTCAGCCGCATGGTGGCGGCCTCCCGGGATGTGGGCGATCACGTGGTCGCGCGCCCAGTGCTCCCCGGCGTCGCTGGCCAGCTGGTCGGCCGGAACGGTGAGCTGCACGATCGGGCCGAACGACGCGATCTGGTCCATCGGGATGCGGCCCTCGCCAGGATCGCTCGGCACCTCGGCGGCGACCGCGGTCTGCTGGAGCCAGCCTCCCAGCCGACGGCGGCCGAGGCGGTACAGGAGCCGACCGGGTCCGCTCAGGATCGCCGTGACGTAGACGGTCCCGGTGTCAGCCGAACGCGTCAGCTCGAGGTCGTCGACCTTTCCGCACAGTCGGCCGTCGCGATCACGCAGCTGGTGGTCGAGGAGATGCAGCGCGGCGTGCAGAACGCGTCCGGAGGTCACCTAGGAACCTGCCTTCGTGATGATCATCAGCGGGATCGTCCAGATCGCCACGACCGCGAGGATGACCAGGTAAACGGTCGCGATCGCGTTGACGAACCTACTGTTCACGTGGTCCTCACCCATGTAGGTCGGGTCGTTGGCGATCACGAGGATGGGGAAGTACGTCAACGGGAGTGCGGCGGCCGACAGCACGATCGAGTACTCCGTGACCTTGACCGGGTCCACGCCGGTGATCGCTATCAGCATGGCGGCACCGATCGCCAGCATGACCACGACGTGGAAGCGGGCGGCGCCGCGTGGTTCCACGTGCTTGCCCCACGGCCAGCCCAGGTAGTGGGCGACGATGTATCCCGCGGACAGCGACGTCTCGAGCGCGGCGCCGAACGTGGCGGCGAAGATCCCGATCAGTGCCACCGCCAGACCGAGCTTGCCGACGACCGATGCGACGGGCAGAGCGACCTGCGACAACTCGTCGACGCCGATGTCGCGGGGCGCCAGCACGAGGTGGGCGCAGGCCATGATCGCCAGCGAGAGCAGGCCCCCGAGGGGGAAGCCGATGAGGACGTTGGCCCGGTTCTCGTTGAGGTCTCTGGTGGTCCAGCCGTCCTCGACGGCGCCGCTCGAGAAGAAGAAGACCTCGTATGGCGTCATCGCCGCACCGAACAGCGCGATCGCGAAGTAGGCGTACGTGAACGGCGTCTCCTGGGACGGGACGTGCGGGCTCGTCGCCTGTCCCCACAGGTCTCCCCAGTCGGGTCCGATCTTCCACACCGTGACCGCGAAGACGAGCAGGCACAGGCCGAGGATGCCGAAGACCCGTTCCATGATCGCGAACGGCATGCGCCACACGACGAGCCACACGAGGACGGCGACGAACGGGACGAGCAACAGGTAGTTGATGCTCGAGACGAGCGACAGCGCGATGGCCACACCGGCGACCTCGGCCGTCAGCGTCAGCATGTTGATCGCGAACGAGGCGACGAGGTTGGCGATGCCGAAGCGCGGGCCGAGGCGCTCCCGCACGAGGTCGAACACCGGCCGCTGGCAGATCGCCGCCACCCGGCCGCTCATCTCGGCGTAGACGACGATGCCGATGACTCCGACGACCACGACCCACGCCAGGTTCATCCCGAAGCGGGCGCCGGTCGCGGCGTTGGCGACCAGGTCGCCCATGTCGACGAACCCGCCGATCGCCGTGAGCACACCGAGGAAGACGCCGAGGATGCGCTTCACGGGTGGGCCTCGATGACGGCGTCGAGCGCGGCGCTCACCGCGCTCAGCGCATCGCCGCGTCGCGCCGCTTCCTCCAGGTCCCCGCGACGGACGGCGATCCGCACGTCGCCGACGCCGGTGAACGCGTCGTCGAGGATCGGAGTGAGCTCGTCGCGCAGCTCGACGGCACGGTCATCGGGCGGTTGGATGGAGGCGAACGTGCCCCGCAGCCCGCCGAGCGCGTCCTCCTGCTCGGAGACGACGACCGCCGCGAACGGGCCGAACGTGTTGCCGTCCCCGGCCGCCTCGGCGAGGAGTCGGACGGTGGCGACGGCCGAGCGGGCCGACTCGGCTGTCGTCGTGGCCTTGCGTTCGTAGTCGTCGTAGGTGCGGGCGGCACCGATCGGGTGCGTGACGCAGCCCGCGGCGACGATGACCAGCACCGCCCCCGAGACGACGACCAGCAGCCGTCTCAGCCCCTCGTGTCGGCTCATCAGGGCCTGGAGCTACCCAGCGTCCCGGTGCAGCAACCGCGGATACCTGGGCGCGCACGGTCCCGATATCGGGACCCTGCGCGCCCAGATCGCGTGCCGGCCGGGACGTCCTCGTTGTGTTACCGTTGTGTGACGACAGCCGGGCGATACGCCACCCCCCCAAGGAGCCTCCCCCTGTGGTACGAACCCACGCCAACCTTCCCTTTGCCGCGCCCCGCCTCCGTCGAGCGGTCTGTGCCGCGCTTCTCATGGTCATCGGCGTACCTCTTGCCCTGAACGCGTCCAGCGCCTCGGCCGAATCCTCGTACACGTCCGCGGTCACGCTCGATCGCACCGTGGCGGCGCCCGGCGGCGCCGTCGGTGTCAGCGTCCAGGTGACGTCGACCCTGCAGGCGACCGCGCTGGTCGACCTCGAGGTCTACGACAGCTCGTGGCGCAAGGTGTACCAGACGTGGTGGGACAACGCGGCGCTGCAGCCCGGACGAACCCGTGCGTTCGCTGCGACGTGGGACGTGCCCTCGAACCTGGCCCCCGGCACGTACTTCGTGATGGTCGGCATCTTCGCCCCTGGGTGGGGCAGCCTGTACGACTGGAACGCCGGAGGGGCCACGGTGACGGTCGAGGCCGGCGGCTCGCCACCGGTCACGACGACGACGACCACGGTGCCACGGGCGACGACGACCGTTCCGGCGACGACGGCACCGCGGGCGACGACGACGATCCCGGCGACGACCGCACCGGCGACGACCGCGCCGCCGACGACGGCACCGCGGACGACCACCACGACCGCCGCGCCGACGACGACGATCCCGCGTACGACGACCACGATCGCCGCGCCGACGACGACGAGTGCGCCGCCGGTCGGTGCGCAGTTCTTCGAGGACTTCGTGACGTCGGCGGGTGCGGATCGCTTCGATTGGCAGCTGCATGCGTCGTCGGATTCGGGGACGCCGTGCGGTCCGTCGACGTCGTGTTCGCCGATCTGGGCGACCGATCATGCCGAGCACGACATGGCGTGTGGTGCGCCGACGACTCGTC